>JALZVT010000177.1 GCA_023300545.1 Pseudomonadales bacterium | reverse complement strand
CCGCAACCTCGCTTTGACCGCACTAACCAGCATGGCTCTTCTCGCAAGCATCAACGCCCATGCCAGCATCACGGCTGAGCGATTAAAAAATGCCAACGCAGAGTCTGACAACTGGCTCTCCCACGGCCGCAACTACGCTGAAGACCGCGAATCTCCCCTCACTCAGATTACGCCTGAAAACGTTACTGATCTGGGTCTGGCCTGGTACTACGACACCAACACCACGCGTGGCCTTGAGGCGTCACCGCTGGCCATCGATGGCATTCTCTACAGCACCCTAAGCTGGAGTCGCGTTGTTGCACACAACGCAGCTACCGGCGAACTGCTGTGGGAATACGACCCAGAGGTTCCCCGCGCTTGGGGAATCAATGCCTGCTGCGACGTCGTGAACCGCGGTGTCGCCGCCTGGGGTGACAACATCTATGTCGGCACCATCGACGGTCGTCTCATTGCGCTGAACACCGCGACCGGCAAGCCGGAGTGGGAAACTCTGACCATCGACCCCGCCAAGCCCTACACCATCACCGGCGCGCCACGCGCCATAAACGGCAAGATCATCATCGGCAACGGCGGCGCGGAATATGGCGTGCGCGGCTATGTCTCAGCCTACGACGCCACCAGCGGCGAACAGCTCTGGCGGTTCTATACCGTGCCCGGACATCCCGACGAACCCTACGAGTCCCCCGCGTTGCGTCAGGCTGCAACCACCTGGACAGGCGACGTCTACTACAAAACCGGCGGCGGCGGCACGGTCTGGGACTCAATGGCCTACGACGCTGAACTCAACCTGCTGTATATCGGCGTTGGTAATGGCTCGCCCTGGAATCGCTGGATACGCAGTCCACAGGGTGGCGACAATCTCTTTCTGTCATCGGTTGTCGCACTCAACCCCGACACCGGCGACTACGTGTGGCACTACCAGACGACTCCGGGTGACACCTGGGATTACACCGCCACCCAACACATGATTCTTGCTGACATTCAGGTGCGCGGACAAACCCGCAAGGTGTTGCTGCAGGCGCCAAAGAACGGCTTTTTCTATGTGCTCGATCGCATCACTGGTGAGCTGATAAGCGCTGACAAATACGTGCCCATCACCTGGGCAAGTCATGTTGATTTGGAAACGGGTCGCCCCGTAGAAACACCGAACGCTGATCACTCCGCAGAAACCCAGAGCACAGCCCCGGCCGCTCTCGGTGGGCATAACTGGCACCCCATGGCTTACAACGCAGCCGAACAGCTGGTGTTTATTCCCGCTATCGAAGCCGTGCAACCCTATAGCACAGAGGCCAACTTCAACTTCAAAGGTGACAGCTCCTGGAATCTCGGCCAGGCGGAGCCGTTAGGTAAAGCGGGCGACACCGCTTCGATGCCGCCGGCGCTGCTCAAAGGTGTACTCAGTAACCTCATGCGCGGCAAACTCATCGCCTGGGACCCGATCGACGCCGAAGTGCGCTGGGAGGTCGATCACGCGGCCCCCTGGAACGGCGGCGTACTCACCACGCAATCTGGCCTTGTGTTTCAGGGCACCGGCGATGGTCGGTTTGTCGCTTATCGCGCTGCCACCGGCGAGAAGCTGTGGGAGGCACCAACCGGCACAGGCGTTGTTGCACCGCCCGTTAGCTATTCGGTCGACGGCACGCAATACATCGCCCTGCTGGTCGGCTGGGGTGGTGTTGGCGGCCTAAGCCTGCCGCAATTCTTACCCGCAAACGGCACCAGCCGACTGTTGGTTTACACGCTCGGTGGAACTGCCAGCCATCCAGTGGCACCAAAGGTCGCCCGCATGCAAACCGCACCACCCGAGGTCACCGGTTCAACTGCTGCCATCGAGCGCGGCAGCGATCTATTTATCGAACACTGCGCTCGCTGCCACGGCTCAAACGTTGGCGAACCCGGCGCCCTTCCTGACCTGCGCTACATGAGCGCAGATACCCGCACGTTGTTTAATGCCATTGTGCTCGAGGGGGCCTACAGTGGCGTCGGCATGGTCCGGTTTGATCATCTGCTGTCTGAGAGCGATACCAGCGACCTGCTGCACTATTTGACCCAGGCCGCCAACGACACCTGGGAGCAGCAACAGGATGCCGGGTGGTGGCAGTCAACAACACAATGGGTGCTCACAAAGGCGGGCGCTGCGATCGGCTACTTCATGCAGCCCTAATCGATATACGGGTATAGTAAAACCAGTCACAAACCCTACTCACATCAACAAATGGAACCCACCTAGTTATGTCCGACGAAGCCCCAGCCCCACCAAACTACCCCGCCGACTACACACCTGCCCCCGTTTGGGAATGGAACACCGCCAATGGTGGCAAATTTGCCAACATCAATCGTCCCACGTCAGGCGCACAACGTGAGAAAAAACTGCCGGTAGGCGAGCATCCGCTGCAGCTATATTCGCTGGGCACACCCAACGGTGTGAAAGTTACCGTCATGCTTGAAGAGTTGCTCGCGCTGGGTCACAGCGGTGCTGAGTACGATGCCTGGCTCATCAACATTGGTGACGGCGATCAGTTTGGCTCTGACTTTGTCGCCATCAACCCCAACTCTAAAATCCCCGCACTGCTCGATCACAGCACCGAAACACCCACCCGCGTGTTCGAATCGGCGGCCATCCTGTTCTATCTGGCAGAAAAATTTGGCGAATTTCTGCCAAGCGACCCCTCGGCCCGCGCCGAGTGCATGTCATGGCTCATGTGGCAGATGGGCAGTGCCCCTTACCTCGGCGGTGGCTTTGGTCATTTCTACGCCTATGCGCCGTTTAAAATCGAGTACTGCATTGACCGCTTTGCGATGGAAGTAAAACGCCAGATGGACGTGCTGGATCAGAACCTGGCCAACCGGCGTTACCTGTGTGGCGACGACTACACCATCGCTGACATGGCCGTGTACTCCTGGTACGGCGCCGTAGCGTTGCACAACATCTACAACGCCGCAGAGTTCCTCGACGTTACCTCTTACACCAATGTGGTGCGCTGGGCGAACGAGCTCGAAGAACGCCCGGCAGTGCAACGCGGACGTCGCGTCAACCGCCCTTGGGGACCGGAAGAAGATCGCGTGCCCGAGCGGCACAGTGCGAGCGATTTCGACTAGAAACCCTTAACGGCCTGACGATTTTGCGGAATCGTCAGGCTGCTTGGTCCCAAGGTGCTCGCCTAAAAACTCGTCCATTGCCGAGAAAAACTCGAGGCGATGTTTTTGCAAACTCAGGTGATGGTCACCATTAGCCTGTTGGATGTAGCGGTACGGCTTGCCCGCCTTTTCAAGTGCCGCCACAAACTCTGTTCCCTGTTCAATCATCACACTCAAATCAACATCACCGTGGGTGAGCAACAACGGCATTGCAATTTTATCGACCTGCTTTAGCGGAGAATTTTCGTCTCGGCTCTTGCCGGGTTGCACCCTGGCACTAGCCAGACGTCCATTCATAAATCGTCGCCATTGCTCCACCAGCCCATCCAGATTAGCGACGCCTGCAAACGACACCGCACAACGATACTTGTCAGCCCCTTTAAACGACGCCACGAGCGCTGCATAGCCGCCATAACTCCCGCCAACCATACAGACCCGATCGGGGTCGGTGTAACCCTGCTGCACCATCCAGGCCAAGCCATCGTCAAGATCGTCCTGCATTTCGAGACCCCATTGTTCGAAGCCCTTCCGCAAGTAATCATCACCAAATCCTGCAGAGCCACGAAAATTCGGCTGCAGCACCGCGTAACCTCGATTATTGAAATACTGTACCCAGTAATCGAACCCATTAAAGTCACGAGCCCACGGCCCCCCGTGCGGGAAGATAATGGTTGGCAACGACCGAGCGGGTCCGCTCCGCGGTAGCGACAGATAGGCAGGAATCGTCAGCCCGTCCCGCGCTTGGTAACTCACCGCCTGCTTTTCAGTCAACTCAGCACTGGGCACTGCCGAAAAATCCTTGGCGAGCGCAACCACCGATTTAGAGTTTCGATCGTACATGTAATAGCCAGGATGGCTGAAGTTGCCTTCACTTTTCACCACGAAGCGATTGAGCGTGTCATCAGTACTGAGAATTGTCAGACGCGATGGTTTTCCTGGCAGGCTCGCTCTCAGAGCGTTGTATTCATCACCCAGTTTGGTATCAAACCATCGGTAACTCGATTCTGCGTATGGCGTGCGCACAGCAACAAGCTGGGAAGTTTTCGGGTGTAACAACGCGCTCCAGGTGTCGTAGTCTGGGTCGTGGAACAGTGCTTCTTTGACTGCCCCGGTCGCTGAGTCCAGCTCATAAAGCCCTTGGGTTGACTTGCCGTTATAGGCCGAAACAATAACCCCACCATCTTGAGTATAGGCGTGCGCAGCGAGAGCCAGTTCGCCTTCCAGCGCTGACAGATCGAGTGGCCGCAGATCCCCGTTTTCTTGCCGACCAAAATAGGCCGTCCGCTTACCGCGGTTCAATCCCCAGCCGTTGCGTACTGTGCCAGCAGCATCAGCGCTCCACTGAAAAACACCCTGGCGAAATTTTCGTGCTTTTTTTAGCTTGTTGGTTTTGACATTCAACTTGTAAACCGTTGGATAGATACGGTCTTCCCGGGACAACGCTAGAAGGACGTGATCTGGCTCCTTGGGTAGCCAGCTAATAATCTGATCTTGCCGAAGCGCGTTCCAGCTGAGCTTCTGCCCAGGACCCGTTTTCTTTTCGCTAACCAGCTGTAGGCGGTTGCTACCGTCTACATCTATGGCAATCAAGCGTGTCGCTATAGTGCGTCCGTCGAGATATTTCCCACCCCGCGCCGAGAGCCGGACGGTGTAGCTTCGAATAGAACATACGATTCGGGTGTTGTTGGCAAATCGACACCAGTTAAAGAGAAACTGTTCTGGGTCTGCCACCATGAGCAACTTCGAGGTACCTTTATCGAAGTCTAAAACAATGACGTGGTAGGTATCTTGCATCGCCCGTAAAGCCACGGCTTTTTTGCCATCAGGAGCCAACGAAATACCGTTGAATGCGGCCAACTTACTAAACGCCACATGCGGGTCAGCAACAGCCTGCACCCTCAGCGGCGTAGCGCTGAGCAAACAGGCAACCAAAACGATCTGCAAAAATCTTGAATGACCCGACATAGCAACGCCCCACTTATTCCTTGTGATGGTCACCATCCTAGCGCTAGATCAGCTTATCGCCAACCAACAACACACACTGGGCACACTGGGCACGCGATTCGACTAAAGCCCTTGAACACTTCATAAGACGTTCTCTAGACAAAAGGCCTGCGAAAACCGGGTATGCTGCGACTCTTGTCTGCGGCAGAAAATGAGAATATCAATGGGCGTAGAGCACTATATTGGCTTACTGGTCGGGTTGCTGGCTCTGTCTTTGTTTGCCGAGTGGCTGGCAGCCAAAATCAAACTGCCACATTCCTCCCTGCTCGTACTGCTTGGCGCCTGTGCTGGCTTTTTCATTACCCAAGGTACAACTCTGGATACCGGGTTGCGCGCCGAAAACTTTCATGACCTGATTTTCTTTGTTTTTCTGCCGGTGCTTATATTTGAGGCCGCGTACAAGATTGATCTCGACCTGCTGCGCGAGAACATCGGCGTCATTCTGTTTCTTGCCGTAATCGGCATGCTGCTAACCACGATCATCGCCGCAGCTATGCTGTTTGCAGGCATTGGCCATCCCACCGGCTTCCCATGGATAGCTGCCTTGCTTTCCGGGGCACTGCTTGCCGCAACAGACCCAGTCGCGGTGGTTGCGCAACTGCACACACTGAAAGCACCGAAAAGACTCGAAGTGCTACTGGAAGGCGAGAGCTTGTTCAACGACGCCACGGCGATCGTACTGTTTAGCATTTTCCTTGTTCTCGCCACTATGCCCGCCGCACAGGTATCACCCGTATCGGCGTTGATCGACTTTGTCGTCATCTTTGCTGGAGGTGCATTGGTCGGCGCGGTGGTTGGCGGGCTCTGTCAGCTCGGTCGACGCCTGTTCCCACCAGGCATCGCCTCCGCAGCACTGACCTTGCTCGCGGCGTACGGCAGCTTTCTTCTGGCTGAAGGGGTATTGCACGTATCTGGTGTTATGGGGTCGCTGGTTGCAGGGCTCGTTATGGCTGGCTCAGGTTCAGCAGAACCCAGGGCTGAAAAGTCGGTCAACTTTTTCTGGGGCGCCTTGGCCTACGTCGCTAACGGCTGCGTATTCCTGTTAATGGGTGTGACAATCACAATTGCAATGTTCACCGAGCGCTGGCTTGCAATGCTCATCGCCATTGCCGCCGTATTAATCGCCCGCCTGATATCAACTTACGCAAGCGTCTGGCTGACTAATCGAGTGCTGCAGGAACGCGTGCCATTGAACTATCAGGGGGTATTGGTGTGGGGCGGTTTGCGCGGCGCGGTGACGCTCGCGCTGGCACTGTCACTGCCCACCGAGCTTGAATACTGGTGGACCATACAATCTATGGCCTTCGGTGTGGTTCTGTTTACCTTGCTTGTGCAAGCCCCAACAATGCCCGCGTTACTCAGCCGCCTGGGCATTACAAAGGGCGAGAGTACACAATGACCAGGCCGTAGTTGCAGTGACAAAATCTACCCACTCAGTTACCGCCGCCCCCCTGTTGTTCTGCTCGCGACATGCCTTTGCAATCGCAGTGGCCATTAACTGCGGATTCCTGCTGACCTATGTCTGGTTAGGAACACAGGGCTGGGGAGCGCCGGCAGAAAAAGAGTCGCCACCCGGTGAGTTATCACGATGGTGCGAGCGTGTCAGCGACGGGATCTTTCGTGAACCCGCCAACGCACTCAGTAATCTCGGATTCATGTTTGCCGGCCTGACTATGGTCTGGGTGCTCACGCGAGATCGTCCGGGCGGGAATGCCGGCAGCGTGCTTCACGGCACAACGCCGGTTGCTATGTTTTACGCCGCCGCCGCCATCTTTCTGGGTCCCGGCTCGATGCTCATGCACGGCACACACACGGCCTGGGGAGGCTGGGCCGATAACCTGAGTATGGTGATGTACATCAGCTTGCCATGGCTGATCAACGTGGCTGAGATGGGGCGTTGGTCGTTGCTGCGGTTGCTTTCCATCTATGTATCTATCGCAGTGCTGTACGGTTTGGGCCGCATCTACTTCGGTTCGCGACTGGGCATTAATCTGAATCTATTTGGCGTGTCATTGGGCCTGTGGGGAATCTCCGAAGTGCTGTACCGCTTTTGGTCACCGCAACTACGCTGGTTGTCCGGCTTTGTCGGCTTTGCCATCTCGGCAGCCTTTGGCCAAATGCCCTGGGACCTTCTGGCCCAGCCTGCAAAAAACTGGTGGGTTGTCCTGTTTTGGCTACCTGGTTTGCTGGCAACCCAGGCCCCACTCAATCGCCGCAGCTATAATCCCTGGTTCTTCCTCGGTGTGCTCGCGTTCGCCTCGGCGTTCGCCATCTGGACCACCGGCAGGCCAACCAACGCTCTGTGTAAACCCGATTCGCTAATCCAGGCCCACGCCATCTGGCACCTGCTAACAGCCGTTGCGACCTGGTGCTTTTTCATGTTTTTGCGCACCCAGCGTCCACTGATCGTTGAGCCCGCTGAGATCGAAAGCGTCTAGCTCTTCGGATTTTGACACGTACTAACGAACGAGAAGAAAGCAGTGTGGGACTGACTGACCGCGTAGAGGTCTGACGTACTCTGGCGCAATCGGCTACTGGGATCGAACGCCGCAAGCGCCAATAGTAGTCCGATGGAAACACCGACGAACCACCTGCCGTTCGGTAACAGCCGACGCTATCAGCGACATCAGCTAGAGAACACGGCGCTGTATCCGATCGTCGAGCAGCATCTGTCGAGCCTGCAAGATGAACTTCGCCGGCATGAAACCGCTCTTCCCCACTTCGTGCTAAACGAGTTCGACGATTACCTGCGCTGTGGGCGGCTCGAACACGGATTCTTGCGGGTCAAATGCAACGGCTGTAGCCAAGAACATCTGGTCGACCATGTCATACCGTCAGTGCCCGCTCGACAATGGGTGCTCACCTTTCCCTGGCCTCTGCGTCTGCTGTTTGCGAGTCAACCAGACACCCTGAGCCGGGTACTCGCGATCGTCGTCCGTGCGATTGAGACCGACCTCATTCATCGCGCCAGTCTCACCCGCCGTTCACATGCGCGCACCGGGGTCGTCACCCTTATCCAGCGCTTTGGCTCGGCCTTAAACCTCAATGTGCACCTGCATATGATCGTGCTGGACGGTGTGTACATCGAACACAACGGCCGGGCGCGGTTTCACCCAGTTGGTGCGCCTTCACGCGAAACTTTGGAGCGCCTTCTGGATCGCCTGATCAAACGCACTCTGCGTGTTCTGCTGCGTGATGGAGCGCTCGCACAAGACCGAGAACAACCCTGGCTCAATCTGCGAGATCCCGATACGCTCGATCAACTCAATGCCGCCTCGGTGCGAGCCCAACGCCCAAAGACTCAGTCACCGCGCCAGCAACGCAACCGTTCAAACCAACTCTCGCGCCCATAGCCCCCACCAACCTAGCCACCGCTCCCCTTACCTGGGCACAGCGACTAAAACGCGTCTTTGAAATCGACATCACTCTGTGTACACGGCGTGGTGGCCAGCTGCGCGTCATCGCAGACATCACTGAGCCGGAACTCATTACCAAGATACTCGACCACGTCCAGAATCGTGACCCGCCTCGTCACGCACCACGCCGCGCCCTGCCCCACTCTGAACCGACCGACCTCTTCGCCGAACGCTGAAACGTCCGGCGACAGTCGACTCTGCGCATCGATTTATCAGCACTCCCTTTGCACCCGATAGGCTGTGCGTGAATAACCAACGCCGTCGCCCGTAAATCGACCATGACAGATCTTTTGAGACCAACTCGCCAACGCTAACTTCCCAGGCACTTAACCCAGTACTCAAAGCAATCAAAGAAAAGGCTGATTATTCTTCCTATTCCCCAGTAATCCGAGCATTTTCGCCGTAGGTTAGATCTACAACCGTTCTAGATAATTCATTGCCAAGAGCTTCATCAGCAAGCCTCAGAGCAGCGGCAGAGCCATTTCCAATGACAGCTTCGCGGGCAGGACTAAAACTGGAGATCAAAAGCGATGCGCCAATAAAGGCCGGTTGCTCTTCAATAAACCGGAGATCTCGCTCCGCCAACGCTAGGCCCAGCAACTCTACGGTGTAAACTTCTTCGAATGACTCGTTAATCATTTTGGTCTCCTTTGGCTTCTAACCAATGCTCTACTTTTCGTCTTTGCGCCATCTCTAGGACTGACATACCTCGGTTTGTTTCTAGCGTGGGGTTGGCCCCACGAGAAATCAATAGTTGAACTATTTCTTCATCTTCGTTCTGGACAGCATCGTGCAAAACTGTCGATCCTGATTTACGCTGCCTATTGGGGTCAGCACCGTGCTTAAGAAGTATTCGTACGAAATCTGCATTCCGCCTCCTAACAGCGACACCTAATGGCCAAACCCTTCTTATACCGGATTCTGCCTCGATATCGGCACCGGCCTTAAGTAGCGCAGTCATTCCTTTTGGCGACTCAAAGCCTATAGAGCTTGTGATAAGCGGCATGCCGCTTGCTGTTCGTGCATCCGGGTCAGCACCCAACTCCAATAAGTGCTCTAGGTGAGCCATGCGACCAAAGCGCAAAGCAAACCAAGCCAAAGGCACGCCAGTCAAAGTTCTATTAGCGTCAGTTTCATGACGCACAAGTGACTTGAACGCTTTGATATCATCATCAACGATCGCAGCTTTAGCTGCCGCCAATTCTTGCTCGGTATCCAACACCGGTGCAGCAGCGCAAGCATTGATCACCCAAAAACAAGCAAAGATAAAGCCGGCTAGCCGACCCATTGAATAACAAGGCCTCTTGGGTGTTTTTTTTCTTCTAGTAACATCTTTCACGCTGAGAATCCTGTGGTCTAACTTAGGTGTGTTTGTCAAACGAATTTGGCTTTGCAATTTTCTAATCGGACCGATTTCTCTCCATTTGGAGAGATCGAGGCTCAGCGCTGAGGAATAGTCACCTCACCATCTTTGGAACATCGTCCCGGCTTATAGATCATCACGACGGCTACTTTTTTTAGCCTAACGTTCTCTGATACTTTCATCTCGGTACCTCAGCAAAGGACTCAAGAAAAATTCAATAATTCGCCGCTGGTCTGCCTTAATTTCAACCAGGTTATTCTTCCTATTCCCCATAATTTCGGTATCTCTGCTGTCGCCTACTATTCCGCAGCCAAATTCACTATGCCACTACACACTGACATGTTAAAACCTAACACAACCCTACTCCTAGGCCGCATAACAACGCCCTTAATCACGCCTAGTGGCTAACACCATTGAATTTTACCTGTGAAAAAATCTGAACTGCCAAGCAAAACCTGCGCCTCATGTAAGCTTGAGTTCAACTGGCGCAAAAAGTGGGCACGGGACTGGGATAACGTAAAGTTCTGCTCTGAACGTTGCCGACGCACGAAGCCTGCCGCTACCGAACAGAGCGCAAAACCGTGAACAACAACGCATCGACTTGGCACGCCAATCGTAGAGCGGCATTAGAACGACTCGGCGCTTTCTCCAACTCCAACGCTACAACCTATGCACAGGTTCGCAACCTTGACCAGGGCATTGGAAATCACACCGGCGTTTCTCGTCTATCACCATGGATAAGCCATCGGGCACTACTGGAAACCGAAGTTATTTCCACGATCACCAGCGACCACTCTGCTCGTTCAACACAGAAGTTTATTCAAGAGGTGTTCTGGCGCGGC
>JALZVT010000176.1 GCA_023300545.1 Pseudomonadales bacterium | reverse complement strand
GGTGTCATACAGATCAACTTTGGCAGTTCGTTTTTGACCAAGGCGGCACGCTCCTGGAGCGACAAGTTTTCCGCCGCGGCAGCTGAGTACGCCGAAGTGCACAACCTTGAGCGCGATGATGAGCGTATGCGCGGCTTTTCAGAGCAGTACCGTGCGGCGTTGCCGTTTCCGTTTGCGACCACCAGGCACGTGCTAGACCACATCGATAGAGCTGTTGAAATAGCCGGCATTGACCACGTAGGGCTCGGCTCTGACTACGATGGGGTTGGCGATTCGCTGCCGCTGGGGCTGAAAGACGTGAGCAGCTACCCGGAACTGATTCTTGGGTTGTCGAAACGCGGCTACGAGCCAGACGACATTCGCAAGATTCTCGCGGGTAACATACTGCGGGTGTGGCGTGAGGTAGAAACGTACGCGGCGCAGGCGGGCCAGCCCGTGACGTGCGCGTTGTAGCGCGCTACCCCAGCGCAGCCTTAATCCGCTGCGCGTGCTCAGCGAGCACGGCGCCATCTGCCATTTCTTTGGAGTGAATGCCAAGGTCGGCGCCACCCTGGCGGGGAATAATATGAAAGTGCAGATGGAACACCGTCTGCCCGGCCGCCGCGCCATTCAATTGCGCAATCATCACGCCGTGGGCTGAAAACGCCTGCTTTACCGCGGCCGCGACCTTCTGGGTGGCGGCAATGGTGTGGCGTAACGCCTCTTCCGGCACATCAAACAAATTTTCGGCAGGCGCCTTTGGAATAACCAGGGTGTGTCCGGGGGCCTGGGGCATCAGGTCCATAAACGCCATACAGTGGTCGTCGACGTAGACGGTGTGCGCGGGTAGGTCGCCCGCAATTATTTTGGCAAACACGTTATTGTTGTCGTAGCTCATGGTGGCCGGTCTCTGTGCGAATCAGGGTATGTACTGCGCGCAATTGTCGCAGTCGCTGGCCTAGGGTGACAGCCCTTGTCCTCGGTCGCGATTCAGGCGCTAATAGGGCCTGTATTGAGAGGGCTGCGGGGAGCAGACATGAGCGACAACACAAACAACAGCGAACAAACAAATCCTTGGAACGTTGATTTGACCGGCAAGGTCGCCGTGATCACGGGTGGCAGCCGGGGCATTGGCAAGTGCGTCGCAGAAGCCTTTGCGGCTTGCGGTGCCAACGTGGTGATCGCGAGTCGAAAAGCTGGCCCCTGTGAAGAGCTTGCCGCTGATTTGAATGCGCGGTTTGGCACCAAAAACATGGGTGTGGGCTGTCACGTGGGCGAGTGGGATCAGTGTGATGCCCTCATAGCAACCGTGCTAGCCGAGTACGGCCGCATCGACATTCTGATGAACAACGCGGGCATGTCGCCGCTATACGACAAGCTGACCGACGTGACCGAGGCGCTTTACGACAAGGTACACGCGGTCAACACGCGCGGACCATTCCGGCTGTCGACAGTGGCTGGTGAGCACATGGCGGCCAACGGTGGCGGCTCGATCATCAATGTATCTAGTGTGGCGGCGGTCAAACCCATGCCCAACGAGTTGCCCTATGCTGTGGCCAAGTCGGGGCTTAATACAATGACCCTCGGGCTCGCTCATGCGTTGGGGCCCAATGTTCGCGTCAATTGCATTATGCCTGGCCCGTTTCTAACCGACATTGCCAAGGCCTGGGATATGGAGGCGTTCAACAAGAACGCCAAGGCGACCATTCCACTCCAGCGCGGTGGGCAACCCGAGGAAGTTGTAGGGGCGGCCTTGTATCTGGCGTCAGATCTATCGAGTTACACAACGGGTGCCATCATTAAGGTTGATGGTGGTGCCGTGTTCACCGCGGCCTGAGCCGTTATGATCGAGCGTTAACGGAAAGGAGTATGAGTGTGATGGTTGAACTGCGTAGATTGGGCACAGTGTTGGCTGTGTGTCTCTTATTTGTTGCGGGTTGCAGCGGTGAAAACAAACCCAGTGAAGCGCAGTTGCGCGAGGCCCTTGTGCTGGAAGTACCCAGTTACGTCACGGTGATCGACTTTAGCGTCGACGCGATGGAAAACACCGGTAATGAAGTGGAGCCGAACTACATCGCGCGCTTTAACGCGAAGGTAGAGTCTAATGAGGCGTTGTATGCTCGAGACGGCGCAGAAGGCGATGTGCTGTTCTTGCTGGACAAGACCGCCGCTGGAACCGTTCTTGACCTCTTTGGTAAATCGTCTTCGCAGCTGTATCAGGGGGAGTGGCGGCACGACCTGTACGTTGAAGGCAACACCTTATCTGCGCTAGGGCGGCCGCTGGCCGAGTTTGCTGATCGAACAACGATCGTGCGCGGCTCGGCTGAAGAGACGGCGCACTACGCGCAGCTCAAGGCGGCAGACGCTGAGTTTGATGCAACCGTTGCTGGACTGCCGCTGCATGATCTCATTACCGACTATTACGACACCAAGGGTGAGTTCAGAGGGCAGTTCGCTATTCACGAAGTGCTTGCGAGCCGAGCTGAGAAGAAGACCAACGAGCAGTTTCAGGTGCATGCGAAATACTCATACCGGCGCGCTAAGGCGAGCGAGGCCGTTGGCGAGGACCGCCGAGTGTTTACCGTGCGCAAGCTTGAGGGGCAGTGGCAGGTTGTGGCCATGGGCTCGGCTCGTTCCGGCCGAATTCAGTAGCTCAATCGCGCGGCGTCATGATTGGAAAGCGGCGGATAAATTGATCAAACAATGTCGGCAGCTGAGTGAGGGCGGAGACGTCGCCCTCAACGCTAAGGTCACCTGACTGCAATAGGCTTGCCGCGTCAGCGGCGCCGAACATAAGCTCCTTGAAATGCAGGCTGCTGATGCGCAGTGTCGCGTCAGCGTCGTCCGCTTGGCGATTCTCCCAGCCGTGCAGCACAGAGCGTTTTACCTGCAGCAGGTGAGGCTGTGGTAGATCGGTAAAGGCCAGGTTGATGGTCAACGAAACCTGGTCGGCCGCGTCACTGTTGAGCCGTACGGCCATGGCCTTATACAGATCAGTAAGGGGCATACCACGTGCCATTCCCGCGCTAATGCGCACGGCAGAGCCTTTGGGCAGACCTTCGCGCAGTTCCAGCGCGCCACACAGGTAGAAGTTGCGCCAGGGGCCACTCTCGGCCTGATAGCCCAGTTGTTCCAGTGAGTCGGCCAGCAGTGAGCGGGCTTCGATGTGTCCGGGGTCTAGATTTACAACATGCTGAAGCACTTCACAAACCCATTGGAACTCGTTGTTTTTAAAGGATATGGCTGCCTTAGAAACTACTTCATCTGCACCGCCCATGAAGTCCACGTAACCCTGGGCCGCGGCCTGGGGTGGCAGGGGATTCAGACTGCTCGGGTTGCCACTGAATTCGCCCAGATACCGCACGTACACCGCTCGGCAGTTGTGATTTACGGTGCCGTAGTAGTCGCGGTTGAAGAACTCTTTGCCCAGGCTATCGGGCAGGCTGAGTCGTTCAGCGATTTCCTCTTTGGTGTAACCGTGGTTGGCAAACCGCAGTGTCTGATCGTGGATGTACTTATACAGATCGCGTTGCTTTTCCAGATAATCGCGGGCCTCACCTCGGCCCCAGATTGGCCAGTGGTGCGAGGCAAACTGAATATCGAGCACATCAGCGTAGCGGTCGATTGATTCGTCGATCTGGGCGGCCCAGGCCAGCGCATCACGAACTTGGGCGCCGCGAGGGGTGTAGACGTTGTGCAGGTGGTGGCTGGTGATCTCGGACATGCACAGCGCTTTGAACTGAGGAAAATAGAACACCATTTCTGCGGGGGCCTCGGTGCCCATGGTGAGTTGGAAGTCGATGTCGATGCCATCGATGTGGCGTGTATCGCCGGTCGCCGCAACGGTGTCATTGGGTGGCAAGAAGCCCGTGCTGCCCAAAGCCAGGTTTGCACCCAGCCCGTTGCTGACAAAGCCGGTTGGGGAGTGGGGCAGCAGATTGCCGTACATGTAAGTGGCACGTCGGCCCATCGCATTGCCAGCCAGCACGTTCTCGGCCAGTGCCTCAGAGGCAAACTCTGGCGGGGCAAGAAGCTGTACCGCACCGGAGGCGACATCCTCGGCTGTGGTGACCCCCAGAACGCCGCCAAAGTGATCAATGTGGCTGTGGGTGATGATGACGGCCACCACTGGACGTTCGCCGAGCTGCTCATTGGCGAGCTTGAGTGCTGCGGCTGAGGTTTCGCTGGCCGTGAGTGGGTCAATGATGATCCAGCCGGTGTTGCCGCGAATCAGCGTCATGTTGGCAAGGTCGAACGAACGTACCTGATAGATGCCATCACACACCTCAAACAGCCCGGTGTGCTGGCAATTGAGCTGCGCTTGGCGCCAGAGACTGGGGTTTACCGTATCGGGCGCAGGGGTGTTCAGAAAATCGAACTGGGTGAGGTCGTAGACCACTGAACCGTCGCGTTCGCGAACGATGGTGAGGGTGTCGAGTGTGGCGATGAAACCACGACGGGCGTTTTCGAAACTGCGCTGATCGGTTTCGAAGGGCAGGTAGTCGAGAACGCGTTGTTGGGCGGCAATGGTCGCCGCTGTCGCGGGTTTGGGGGAACGCAGTGCCTCGGGGAGAGGAGTGCTTGCGCTTGTCGTGTTGGTTGAGTTGTTGCCGGTCATCTTGCGGTCACTCTCTGAATCATCTATGAATCGATGGACGGGTTTGCTAGTGGTTTTCGCTGGGCAAAACCGGGAACTGTTGCTCGCTTTGGGCAGCCATTATCGACTATTTCGGCGCCAAAATCGCACGTCTATGGAGGCACTTGCATGCCAGTGTGTATACGAGTGTGTGCGCTGCTACTCCATGGTTTGAGTCACTGGGCACGCCTTTTGTGTGACTCGATTCTCCCTTTTGAAAGTTACTTCAGCAACGCGAATTATCGCCTTGACGAAGTTGGTCCTGTCGCCTTAAAACGCCTTGGAAGGATTTAGTTTTACTGCCGTCACCGCTACTGCGAAAGATGTCAGGAAGCGATCAGATTTTAGAAATGCGTGTGAGCGTCACGCTTAACCAGACCCCCATGCGCTCTCAGGAACCGGACTCGATGGAAGCTTTTTTTCAGGACGAACTGCTCGACGATGATGTCGCAGAGCAGGACGAAGCGCTGACTTCGCAACGCAACGACTCTGAGGTCGCCGAGCAGGCCTTTGACGATGTGGAACTGACAGACGAAGAGGAAATGACAATTGTCGATCCTGTTATTGACAAGGCCGGCCGGGAAGCTGACGATTCCGCCGTAGAAGACGATCTCGATGATTCTGAGTTTGATGATGACTTGCAGCTGGATCAGCTGGATGTGTTTATGTCTGAAGACCCTGAAAAAGCGGATGAGCTGCTTGCGCTGGATGACGATGCCGGCATGGGCGATGATGACCTCGAGCCACTCCTGAGCAAAGAGTTGGACAAAGCCCCTCTAACGGCCTCACAGCAAGCGCTGGAAGCACGTAGGGCAATCGAGGAACGTGCAGAGAGCCGCCGCATGGAACGTGATCTAAACTACCTAGACTTCGAACTGGACGATTAGCGAGATTACATGATTCTCCCTCTGCCCCAGGTCAAAGACTTGGTGCTGGTGGGAGGTGGTCATGCGCATGTACATGTGCTGAAGGCCTTCGCGATGCGCCCGGTTGCCGGCCTGCGTATAACGCTTATTACGCGCGAAATTAACACGCCTTATTCGGGCATGTTGCCCGGCCATGTTGTTGGCAGCTATTCCGCCAGCGATGTTCACATCGATTTGCTGCGGCTCGCACGTTATGCGGGCGCGCGCTTGTTTGTCGGCGAGGTCACGCAGATCGACCCCGACAAGAAAACCCTCCGCTTTAACCAGCCTGAGTCTCGTCAGCTGCGTTACGACCTGCTGTCCATCAATACCGGTGCTGCCCCTAACTGTCCCTTTGATTTGCCTCAGGTGGTTCCTGTTAAGCCCATTGGCCGGTTCTTACCCGGCTGGCAGCGGCTTGCTGGCAACATTGCCACAGGCCAACGGTTAGCCGTGGTTGGCGGCGGTGCAGGTGGCTTTGAGATTGCGCTGGCCGCGCAGCGGCAGTTGGGCGTCGGCGTGAGCGTGAGCCTGATTTCATCAGGGCGATTGTTGCCGGAGCAGGGTGACCGGGTTCGGTCCTTGGCATTCAGTGCGCTGGCCGAAGCGGGTGTTGAGTTACGCGAAGGCTTTCGAGTTGAGACGGTGACAAACGATGTGCTGCGCAGTACAGAGGGTGACGAGGTGCCCGCGGTGGGGGTGCTGTGGGTTACCGGAGTCAGCGCGCCTAACTGGCTTGCACAGTCTGGCCTGCAACTCGACAAAGAAGGATTCATTGAGGTCGACCGATATTTACGCTCGGTTTCAGCGCCCGACGTTTACGCGGTTGGCGATGTCGCGAGCATGCGGGATCAACCGCGCCCCAAAGCCGGTGTGTTTGCCGTGCGCCAAGGGCCGTTTCTAGCCGGCAATCTGCGGGCCGCAGCCTTGGCTCAACCCGCTAAAGCACGTCCCTACAAAGCGCAGTCGAAATACCTTGCGTTGCTGAATTGCGCAGACGGCACAGCCATTGCGAGCTACGGCGGCTTGGCGCTGCGCAGCAAGGCGTGGTGGCGCCTGAAAGACTGGATTGATACCGCCTTTATGACCCGCTTTAACACGCTGCCGGCGATGAATGTGCCGGGAGCCAAGCCGCGCTCGTTTGATGAGTTGCGCAGTGCCGAACTCGGCACAGACATGCGTTGTGGGGGCTGTGGTTCCAAACTGAATGCGAGCTTGTTGTCGAGAGTGCTGCGCGATCTTGAGGTTGTTGAGGCGCCCTGGGTCATTCAGGGTATTGGCGATGACGCGGCGGTGTTGCTGCCGGCCAGCGGTGCCCAGGTGCTAACTACCGACGGCTTTCGATCGATGCTGGATGACACGCGTCTGCTGGGACGGGTGGCGGCGCATCATGCGTTAAGTGATGTCTATGCGATGGGAGCACAGCCAACCGCGGCGCTGCTGAATGCAACCATTCCGTTGATGAGTGAGCCCATGATGGAGGCGGAGCTGCGTGATCTGCTCAGTGGTGTGCTTGATGTACTGCGTGAAGATAATGTGCCTTTGGTTGGTGGGCACTCCGCGGAAGGTTTGGAATTGTCGGTCGCGCTGACAATTTCGGGCACGCTGGGTGATGATGTGGCGCTGCGTAAAACCGCCGGCGAGGCTGGTGATTTGTTGGTATTAACGCAGCCGCTGGGCACCGGTTCTTTGCTGGCTGCTGCGATGCGCGGCGAGTGCGACGCAAGCGACTGGCAGGCGTGCTTGGGGGCACTGGATGTGTCGAACAAAAAGGCCGCTGAAATCGTTCGCAGATACGGTGCCAATGGCTGCACCGATGTGACTGGCTTTGGCTTGATCGGCCACCTGCAAGAAATGTTGGGGCAGGGCCCCGAGGCGCTGGGCGCACAACTGACTCTATCAGCAATTCCGTTGTTGTCGGGTGCCGCTCAGGTAGTTGCCGCGGGTATCACCAGTTCGTTGCACGAGGCAAACGCGCGCGCGTTTGCGGGCTTTGAGGTGCGCGGCGCAATTGCCAGCAGTGCAGAATTTCAATTGTTGGCTGATCCACAAACGGCGGGCGGATTGTTGGCAACGGTGCCGCCGAATCAGGCGCAAGCCTGTGTGCAGGAATTGCAGGCGGCGGGTTATTCGTCAGCGGTGGTGATTGGCGAGCTGACGGAGTCTGCGAGCCTTATTGTTCCCTAGAAGCAGAAATAGAAGCAGAAATAGAAGCAGAAATAGGAGCAGAAATCATTCTGCGCCTTGCGGCTACAAAAAATACTCGGCCACCACAGGCCTAAACCGATCCATATCCACCAGAAACGAATCGTGGCCCTGAATAGAGCCGAGTTCCGCATAGGTTACATCGATGTCATGGGCTTCCAGCCCTTCAGCCAATTCTTGCTGCTGACACACCGGAAACAGAAAGTCGGACACCACGCCAATGACCAGCGCGCGTTTGGCCTTCACCATCGACAGTCCTTTCGCCACAGAGCCGCCGTGGTCGGCGGCGTCAAACAAATCCATCGCTCGGGACAAATACAGATAGCAGTTGGCGTCGAACGCACCGGTGAACTTCATGGCCTGCGCGTCGAGGTAACTCTCAACTTCAAAGTCGATGCCAAACGGGTGTCCAGGGTCAATCTCGCTGGTGGCGCGTTCCCGGCCAAAGCGCTCGCTCCATTCCGCTGAGGAGCGATAGGTGATCATGCCGAGTTTACGCGCGAGTCGCATGCCGCTGTCGGGGGGTGTGCTGTGGTCGTATTCCCCCTTTTGCCAGATGTCGTCGCTGCGCACGAGTTCCCGCTGTAGTGACCGTAGAGCAATCGAAAACGGCATGCTGCGAGCGGCTGACGAGATTGAAATCAGGCCGTCAGCGCGCTGCGGGTGCAGCATGGCGAAGGCAAGGGCGGTCATTCCGCCCATTGAGGCGCCAACGACGCTGTGCAGTCGGTCGATGTTCAGGTGATCTAGCAACAGTGCGCCAGTGTTGGCAATGTCTTCAACGCTGAGCATTGGGAACGTCAGCCGGTAGGCGGTGTCGGTGGTGGGGTTATTGCTGGCCGGGCCGGTGGAGCCAAAGCAACTGCCCAGTGAGTTAACGCAGACCACAAAATACCGAGTGGTATCGATGGGCTTGTCGGGGCCCAGCATGTCTTCCCACCAGCCGGTTGTGGGGTCTTGGGGCGAGGACGCGGCGTGGGCCGATGGCGACAGCCCAGTGAAGATCAGCACCGCGTTAGACCGGTCAGCGTTTAACTCGCCCCATTGTTCGTAGGCCAGTGTGGGGCTATCAAGCTGACCCCGCAGCATCTGGAATTTGCCATCGATTTGGTGGTATCGACGAGCGGGTGCCTTCGGTGCGGCAGGGGGATGATTAGAAGGGGGTGTGGTATCCACGAAAAACCTCGGCCCGGGTGCTAATGGGGTTGGGAATGGTAGTCGAAAAAGACCTGAAATGGTCAGTGGATCGTTTGCTGGGAACGGTATGAGTTAGACTCGTGATAATTGTCAGAGGATAAGACGCTCGTGAACGAAATAATCTGCCCGCACTGTGTGAAGGCCTTCAAAGTTGACGAAGCCGGCTATGCAGACATCGTGAAGCAAGTGCGCAATAGCGAGTTTGAGCAGCAGTTGCATGAACGTCTTGAACTGGCTGAAAAAGACAAACGAGGCGCAATTGAGCTCGCCAAGGTTGAGTCGCGCCAGGAATTGCAAAAAGCGGCTGCCGCCAAAGACATTGAGATTCAGGAACTGAAAGCCAATCTAGAGGCTCGAGAGGTGGCGCAACAACTTGCTGTGAGTGAAGCGGTGCGTGTGGTGGAAAAGAAACACGACGCGTTGGCCAGCCAGCTGCAGCAGACAAAACAAGATTATCTGTCGGCCACCGCGCTCGCGGAAGAAAAACTCAGTAACAACGAAGTGTCGCAACAGCTCGCCATTACCCAGGCGGTGAGCGCGGTTGAGAAAGAGCGTGAGGAACTGCGGAGTGGGCTGAAGCAAGCAGAGCTCGAAAAACAGCTGGCTGAGACGTCGCTTAAAGACAAGTATGAGACCCAGATTAAAGATCGCGATGACGCCATCGAACGGCTACGTGATATGAAAGCCCGTTTGTCGACCAAGATGGTGGGTGAAACCTTAGAGATGCACTGCGAAACCGAGTTCAACCGCATTCGATCAACAGCCTTCCCCAGGGCCTATTTCGAAAAAGACAACGACGCCAGCACGGGGAGTAAGGGCGACTACATTTTTCGCGATTCAGACGAGGCGGGCACCGAGATCGTTTCAATTATGTTTGAAATGAAAAATGAAAGTGACACGACAGCTACCAAGAAAAAGAACGAAGATTTTCTGAAGGAGCTGGACAAGGATCGTATGGAAAAGGACTGCGAATACGCAGTGTTAGTGTCTCTGCTTGAGCCCGACAGCGAGCTCTACAATTCCGGTATTGTCGATGTGTTTCACCGCTACCCAAAGATGTATGTGATTCGCCCGCAGTTTTTTCTGCCCATTATTACACTGTTGCGCAACGCGGCTATGAAGTCGCTTGAATACAAAACAGAACTCGCGCTGGTTAAATCGCAGAACGTCGACATCACCAACTTTGAGAGCGACCTTGAGAAATTCAAGAGTGCCTTTGGCAAGAATTATGATCTGGCCTCCAGAAAATTCCAGCAGGCGATTGATGAGATCGACAAGTCAATCAGCCACATGCAGAAAACCAAAGAGGCGTTGCTTGGCACTGATCGTAACCTGCGTTTAGCCAACGACAAGGCGCAGGATGTCACCATCAAAAAGCTGACTCGACGTAACCCGACGATGGCCGACAAATTTGATGAACTCAACGATCAAGGTTCTTTGGGAATCGATTAGCGCAGGCACCGCCCGCTGAAATCAGATCATGCGATAATGGGGTGAACCCATTATCGAAGCATGCCCCATGAGAAGAGCCGCCATTGTTAGCCCCGTTCGCACCGGTGTAGGAAAATATCTGGGTGGGCTTAGCTCGCTGAACGCTGAAGACCTTGGTGCGCTGGTGATCCGCGCGTTGGTTGAGCGGTCTGGCATTGATCCTGAGCGTATCGAAGAGGTGACCTTTGCCCAGGGCTACCCCAGTGGCGAAGCCCCCTGCATCGGCCGTTGGGCTGCACTTGCGGCTGATTTACCGTTGCATGTCTCGGGTACTCAGGTTGATAGACGCTGCGGTTCCGGTCTGCAGGCTGTTGCCAACGCCGCCATGATGGTGCAAACCGGAGCGGCAGATGTGGTGATTGCCGGCGGCGCTGAGAGCATGTCGAATGTGGAGTATTACAGCACCGACATGCGCAGTGGGGCCCGGGCCGGATCAGTGACGCTGCATGACCGATTGGAGCGTGGTCGGGTTCGGTCACAACCCGAGGCACGCTTTGGCAAGATCTCGGGAATGATTGAAACGGCTGAGAATTTAGCCAAGGAATACCAAATCAGTCGTGACGAGGCGGATGCCTTTGCGGTGCAATCTCAGCAACGCGCTGCCGCCGCCTGGGCGCAGGGGAAGTTTGATGATGAGCTGGTGTCTATTGAGGTGCCTCAGCGTAAAGGCGATCCGCTGGTGTTTGCCGAGGATGAAGGGGTGCGTGGCAACACGAGTGTCGAGTCCTTGGGCAAGCTGCGGCCGCTCAGTGCGGGCGGAATCGTGACAGCAGGAAACGCCTCCCAGCAAAACGACGCAGCGGCAGCCTGTTTGGTGGTGGCCGAAGACAAGCTCGAAGAGCTGGGTTTGGAACCCAGCGCCTGGTTTATCAACTGGGCGGCGTCGGGCTGTCATCCCGCAACAATGGGCATTGGCCCGGTGCCAGCGGTTGAGAAGCTGTTTGCCCGGACTGGTTTGGGTTGGCACGACATGGATCTGGTTGAGTTGAACGAGGCCTTTGCCTGCCAGGTGCTCGCGGTTTTAAAAGGCTGGGGCTTTGCAGATATGGACAAGCTCAACGTCAATGGTTCTGGTATCTCATTGGGTCATCCCATTGGTGCTACCGGTGGGCGCATTCTGGCCAGCATGCTGGGCGAGCTACATCGCCGGGAAGGTCGCTATGCGCTTGAGACAATGTGCATAGGCGGCGGGCAGGGTATTGCGGCGGTGTTTGAACGGGCGAGTTGAAACCGGTACCGGTTTCACAATTCCTCCTCATTTACTTCATATTGACGCCTTCTTTGCTCGCGAGGATAGAGCTTTAATTTCGAGTGTTCATGGAGTAGCCAGTGAAACGTCTTCCGAAGCCCCTGTATTTAACGGCCTTTTTAGCCCCTAGTGCCGCCTGTCTAAAATTGGTTCTGATGGGCGCGTTGGCAACCGGCTCGCTTGAAGCCACTGCGGGCGAGACAGCTTCACAGGGCTGTAAAGAGCGACGTGGGCCCCCGCCTCAGGCGTTTGAGGCCTGTGCTGACGCTCAGGAAGGCGCGGTTTGTGAGGTGCAAACCCGCCGTGGCAACCTTATGGCCGGGCAATGTAAGGTTCCCCGGCGACGTGGTGCGGTTGACGGCGACAATGCAAGCGGCAATACAAGCGACGGGGAGCCGTTGGTATGTCGACCCGAGAGACGACCAGGTCGTGGTTTTCGACAGCATTCAGAGCAAGACGCCCAGCCGGTTACTTGAGGACAATAGGCGCTAAGATAAGCGCGTAGCCGACACCCTTAGTGAAGCCCGATGCACTGGACCATTACCCGCAAGCTCTTCCTGGCCCTGATTGTGTTCAGTCTGGTCATCCTGGTCATGAGTGCGGTGTTTGGCCGGCTGAGCTTCCAGCGCGGTTTCAATGATTACTTGGCCGCTCAGGAAGCACCGATCGTCAGTCGAATGGTTGTTGAACTGACGGACGAATTTCGCCCTCACCAAAGCTGGCAGCAGTTAGGCTCCCAACCTCGTCGTTGGCGTGAGCTGATGCGGACTGTTTCAGCCGTCAATGTTCGACGCCGAGCGCCTCTTGGTCAGCGCCAGCAAAGTGGCCAGCGTCAGCCGGGTGGGCAGCGACAACGCGGTGGACAACGACAACCCGGTGGACAGCCCGGAGCGCCGGGTTTTCGCCGAGCAGCGACAGATCCATTGCGGCTTGGAAATCGGATGGGGCTTTATGATTCGACGGGGCAGTTTGTCGCTGGGGTCATGTTAGAACCTGACTCTGGGGACTGGTCGAGTATCGACATACTCCATGAGGGCTCAGTGGTTGGGGAGCTGCGCCTGTTACCAGTCGCAGCACCGGGTTCTGCTCTCGACATTCAGTTTGCTCGCAACCAGCGGCGATCGCTGCTTGAAATAGCGGCCATATTATTAGTTCTCGCCGGGGTCGCCTCCTGGATTATTGCCAGAGGCTTCACCAAACCGGTCTACTCGCTGGCGGCTGGGACGCGAGCGATAGCGAACGGCAAATATGATCAGCCGATTGCCGTATCGAGTAACGATGAGCTGGGTGCCTTAGCCACAGACGTGAACTCACTGGCCCGGGTGCTGGCGGCCAATCGCGAAGCGCGCCGGCATTGGCTGGCCGATATCAATCACGAGCTGCGCACACCACTAACCATTCTTGCCGCCGAACTGCAGTCCATTGAAGACGGCTTCAGACCGCTAGACAAGGCCTCTGTTGCCTCGCTGCAGAGTGAGGTTGCGCGCCTCACGGTGCTTGTTGCAGACCTCTATTCTTTATCGTCGTCTGACGAAGGCAGCCTGGAGTATCGGTTTAGTGACTTTGATGTGATTGACCTGTTGCAGGAGCGTCTGGATGCGATCGCTGTCCGCGTGGAGGAGCAAGGTCTTGAGCTGCAGGTTGAGTTGCCAGACCAACCCATACAGATCATGGCTGACCACACTCGCATCAGTCAGTTGATTACTAATCTGCTCGAAAATGCGATTCGATACACGGACGCACCAGGCGTGATACGGGTAGTGTGTTCGGTGAGTGGTGAGCGGGTTACATTTGCAATCGACGATTCAAAGCCAGGAGTGCCCGGTGAATTGCATCAGCGAATTTTTGAACGGTTGTATCGAGTAGACGCCTCGCGCAATCGACGCTCTGGCGGCAGTGGCCTTGGGTTGTCTCTGTGTGCCGCCATTGTTGCTGCGCATGACGGCCACATCAGCGCTCGCAGCTCAGCTCTAGAAGGGTTAGGCATCGACGTTACGTTGCCGCTAGCTGAAGATTGGAAGGCGTAGGAATCTGCCAATGACGTTGACAAAACCGCAGCATATTCTTGTCGTTGAAGACGAGGAAAAGATTGCCAATGTATTGCTCGAATACCTTCGTGGCACTGGTTTTGAAGCGACTCATCTTGACCGTGGTGACACGGTGGTCGCCTGGGTTGCCGAGCATGCGCCCGATCTCATTATTCTCGATCTCATGTTGCCCGGACAAGATGGGCTGGGTGTGTGTAGTGAACTGCGAAAAACCAGCATTGTGCCTATCATTATGGTCACGGCGCGTACCGAAGAGATCGATCGTCTGTTGGGTTTGCAACTGGGCGCAGACGACTATATCTGCAAGCCGTTTAGTCCCAGAGAGGTGGTTGCTCGGGTGCAGGCGATATTGCGTCGGGTACAGATGATAAGCGCGAGCGTTGGTAACACTGAAACTACTCGTTATCGTGGGCTGCATATTAAGACAGAGAATTTTCAGGCCTTAGTGCAGGGTACCGATCTCGACCTAACGCCCGTTGAATTTCGAATGCTGGCGCTGTTGGCCGAGGTTCCCGGTCGTGTTTACTCCAGGCGTCAGCTCATGGAAACCATCTACGAAGACCGGCGAGTGGTCAGCGACCGAGCAGTGGATTCGCACATTAAAAACCTGCGCAAGAAGTTGCGACAAGGCTTTGGTACAGAGGAAGTCATTCACTCGATTTATGGGGTTGGTTACAAGTTCGAGTAAGGAAACCCACATTGGCTCCTTACTCACTGCACATTTGGGCGTGATACTCAGTTTACTTTCCAAAACTTGAGATTAGCGATGCCTTCAGCACCTATTTTTTCCACGACAACCAAGTTGGTTCTCGGCGCTTGCATAGTGGGTAGCGTCTCACTAACCGCGGGTCCACTAGCGGCAGAGCGCAGCACGTCTGCGGCGGGTGAATCTGCAAAAACCAATGACGTTTCACCCAGCCGGCGCATCGAGCGGGATGGTAGACGCAAGCGCGATACCTCCTCTGACCGCAACATCCGCAGCATCGACGGCAGTGACAATAATTTGGCGGATCCGTCGCTGGGCGCGACACACACCCATTTACGCCGGCTTGTGCCGTCCGCCTACGCTGACGGCATTGCCGAACCCAGTGGAGCAAATCGGTTAAGCGCCAGAGCCATTAGCAACCGGGTGTCTGCGCAGAGTGAATCGCGACCCAACGCCGCGCGCGCTTCGGATTACCTATGGCAGTGGGGTCAGTTTCTAGATCACGATCTTGATTTAAGTGACGGCACAAACCCGCCCGAATCGTTCCCGATTGACGTACCCGCGGGTGATGTTCATTTTGACCCCGCCGGCACAGGCACGGTGCAAATTGACCTTAACCGTACCCTGTATGATTTTGATACCGGAGTGTCGAGCGCGGCACCACGCGAGCAGGAGAACGAGATTACGGCCTGGATTGATGGGTCTAATGTGTACGGTTCTGATGCGCAGCGAGCAACAGCACTGCGGTCGCTCGACGGCAGCGGTCGCCTCAAAACCAGCGAAGGCGATTTCTTGCCGTACAACTTAGAAGGCTTGCCCAATGCGGGTGGCTCTGGAGCCAACTTGTTTTTGGCGGGTGACGTACGTGCCAACGAACAGCTCGGCCTGACCGCGATGCACACCCTGTTTGTGCGCGAACACAACAGAGTGGTTGCTGAGCTTGCTGCTAACAATCCGCGACTGACCGGCGACGAGCTCTATGAGCGCGCCCGAGCGCGCGTGGGTGGGCTGATGCAGGCCATCACCTATAACGAGTTTCTGCCTCTGTTGCTGGGTAGCAGACGAATAGGCTCTTCGTCGGGTTACCACCCAACGGCGGCAAAGGGCATCAGTAATGTTTTTTCGGGGGCGTCTTATCGCTTCGGCCACAGCGCTCTGAATGAAACCTTGCTGCGCCTTGGTGCGGACGGCAACAGCATTGCCGAGGGCGACCTTGCCTTACGTGATGCGTTCTTCTCGCCACAAAAGTTGATTGAAGAAGGCGGCATAGACCCAGTGTTACGTGGACTGGCAGGCCAAGCCGCGCAGGAGATCGATGTGTTTGTAGTCGACTCTCTGCGTAACTTCCTGTTCGGTGCGCCTGGCAGCGGTGGTTTCGACCTGGTCTCGCTGAACATTCAGCGCGGGCGTGATCACGGCTTGCCGTCTTACAATGATGCGCGCATTGCGCTTGGTCTACGGCCGCGACTGACCTTTGCTGATATTTCATCTGATCCTGAAGTACAGGCCAGATTGGCTGACGCTTATGGCGACACTGCAGATATTGACGTTTGGGTGGGTGGACTTGCAGAAGACCCGCAGAGAGGCGCCATGGTGGGGCAGTTGATTTCAACTATCCTCACTGAACAGTTTGTTGCGCTGCGTGATGGCGACCGGTTTTGGTTTGAATCAGTGCTGCCGCGTGGGGTGGTTTATGAGTTGAACAATACCTCGCTGGCGGATGTTATTCGGCGGAACACCAACATCGGCAGCGAGCTCCCGGACGACGTATTTCGTGTGCCCGCAGAGCGAACGCGAAAGCGTAATCGAAAGCGTTAACTAGAGCGTTAGCGAAGGTTGAATAGGCCTCACAGGTGTGAGGCCTTTTGTCATTCTGCAGAAGCGGTGTTGAGTTTCTGTCGAGTCTTAGAGTTTTGTGGAGAAGTCGTTTGAATCGTCATCCTAGAGTGCGCCGCTTTATCACCGCGGCAATTTTGCTTGGCAATGGTGTGTGCGTCATGGCGTCGCAAGCGACTTTGGTTGCGGCGGTGCTGCCCACCAGTCGGTCTGCCCAGATTGGGGTGCCGGTTACCGTATTTGCCACGCAAATCAACGCGGGCACGCAAGCCGTCACCAACTGTCGGCCGGCTTTGGGTAGTGCGGTTGATGTCAGTCTGAACTATCGAACCACCGATGCCGCCACTAACGTGGCGACAGGCGCGCTTAACACACCGGTGACGCTGGCTGCCGGAGGCAGTCAGTCTTGGGTGTTGGAGCTAACCGCAAACGCAGAGGTTGTGCCCACCGATGTGGTGGTGGATTTCTTTTGTGATGGGGTTGATCCTGCGGCGACGGTCAGCGGCGTGAACACGATTGCGTTTTCGGCGTCGGCATTGCCAACGGTTGATATGGTTGCCTTATCAGCTACCCAAGGCGGGGTAGGCGTGCTGCAGGGTACAACCATTGCCGGTGCTGCGTTTTCAGTTGCCTCGATAAACGTCGGTTCTGCTGCCACAGTAACCGTGGCGCCAGTAGTTAGAGGCGCCGCCGTTGATGGTGTGTCGATCTGTCAGACGAATCCGGCAACCGGTCAGTGCCTTGCTACCGCCGCACCAACGGTGGAAATCGCCATAGCAGCGGGGGCCACTCCAACCTTCAGTGTTTTTGTTAGCGCAAGCAATGCCATCGAGTTTTTACCGGCAGAAAACCGGATCTTTGTTGAGTTCAGAGAGGCGGGGTTGCTGAAAGGTGCGACCAGTGTCGCGGTAAGAATAGACGTTGATGCCATCTCGCCCCCCACACCCACCACACCCACGACGGGGCGCAACATACTCCTTGTTATTTCGGATGATCAAGGGCTCGACGCTTCCGCCCAATATCCACTAACGAACGATGCACCCGTGACGCCAACACTAAACGGCTTGGCAGCCCAGGGCATTGTGTTTGATAACGTGTGGGCCACACCAGCCTGTGCGACAACGCGAGCCACGCTGCTCACCGGCGAGTACGGCATAAATAACGGTGTCACCCAGGTGCCGGGACGACTGGAGCCGGGCACACAAACGGTACAGGCGCTGCTGGGTGATAACTCAAACTACGCCACCGGTATTTTTGGTAAGTGGCACGTTGGCGGTGGCGATGTTGAAGCCACTCACCCCAATGATCTCGGGGCGGACTATTTCGCCGGCAATCTGGTTGGCAACATTGACGATTACTACAGCTGGGATCTCACGGTGCAGGGCGTCACTGAGACGGTTAGCGAGTACCACACCAGCAAAATTACGGATCTGGCCATCGACTGGATAGCCGATCAATCGACTCCCTGGTTTGCCTGGGTAGCTTACTCAGCACCGCATTCGCCCTTTCACTTGCCACCGGCTGAGCTGCAGAGTTCCGGACTGCCGGGCGGGACTAGTGATATCAACGCCAACCGCCGGGCCTATTATCTGGCCGCCATAGAAGCGATGGATACTGAAGCTGGCCGCTTGCTGGATTCGCTGCCAGCTGAGGTGGCTGCCAATACGCTGGTTGTGTTTGTCGGTGACAACGGCACGGGTCGACAAGTGATTGATACGCAGGTTTATGACGGCTTGCACGCCAAAAATACGCTCTATCAGGGTGGTGTTGCGGTACCAATGGTCGTCAGCGGCGCGGGCGTGACTCGACAAGGTGAGCGAGACGCTGCGCTGATAACTACCACAGATTTCTACGCGACCATTGCCGAGGTGGCGGGTGTCAGCGTTGCACCGCCCACCGACAGCACCAGTTTTGCGGATGCATTTTCTTCAACCGACTGGGCAGAGCGTAACTATGCGTACGCCGAGATTGAAGGCGTGGACGATCCGGGCTGGACCGTTCGCAATGCTACCCACAAGTTGATTGTGTTCAATGACGGATCAGAAGCGCTGTTTGAATTAGCTAACGACCCGGATGAAGCGCAGAACCTGCTGCCGGGGGATGCAAGCCTTACCGCTCTGCGGGATGAATTGGCGGCCTTTGGCGCCATGACCCGCGGCGAGGCGGTTAACCCGGGCAATGGCGATGTGGTCGACATTACTGATGCGCTGCTGACGCGCCGCACGGCCAACTGTGCAGAGTACGTTTCCGGTTACCGTGCGGATGCGCTCGACGTTAACAACGATGTGCTGTTCGAAGGCGATCTGGTGATCAGCGTGGTAGATGATAAGTGCGTGTTCACCACTAACCTCATTCCAAATCACGCCTTCAATGATGGCGCCCAGTCGTTTGCGAATACGGTGTCGCCTCAGGATGCGGTGTATTCGATACCGGTGGCGCCTGCGTTTGCCAGTTCTATAACTCCCTTGTCGCTGCAGCAAGACGATGCGCTGTTGCTCAATGGTGTGAAGGTTGACCAGCTTGCAGCCGGTTGTTTTGGCGTGGGTGACGGACGAGTGGGCTGCAATGATGATAGTCAGCCTTGGCGATTTGACCCCCTGTTTGCGGGCAGTGACTTTCGGGTCGATTCACACAACGCACACAGCCAGCCCAATGGCGGCTATCACTATCATGGGCCACCAAATGCGCTCTACTCGAACACCAACGAAGCGGTGTCGCCGGTTATTGGCTTTGCCGCGGATGGCTTTCCAATCTTTGGCGGCTTTGTGAGCGTTGGTGGTGAGATTCGTGAGGCTCAGTCGAGCTATGAAGTGCGCTTGGGGCAGCGACCGGATACCGCAGGTAGCCCTGGTGGCGAATACGACGGCACCTATCGCGACGACTATGTTTTTGTAGACGGGTCGGGTGACCTTGACGAGTGCAACGGCATGACCGTAGATGGGGTCTACGGTTATTACGTTACCCAGGGCTTCCCCTACATTTTGGGCTGCTTCCGCGGTACGGCAGATGCATCGTTTGATCGTTAGAGGCTTTGCATAACGCGTAAAACCTCCCCACGGTTGCAGGCATTGCCAATAGGGGGTACAAGAGTTCGAGATGAAAAAGACAATTAATCTAGAACTCTGTGCCGCCTGTGAGGGGCTCTACCGCGAGCAAAAAACCGCGGGCAAAGGGCTAACTGATGGCAGTTTCTGTGTGTCGTGCACGGCAAAACTTGTTAGCCAGGCCAAGCCCGTGGTGAAGGGCTTCGAGAGTGATCAACTGAAGACGGCTTTGCAGGGGCTTAAGTTCGATTGATCGTTTATTGGTTCTGGCTGGGCGAGCTATTGGTTCGTCTAGTTAGTGATCAGTATTTCTTTGCTGTTTATCGTTGCTCGCCAGCCATATTTGTTCGCGATTGCGCGGACAACCACTGGCCATGGCTTGGCAGGGTCAACATTAAAACCCACATTTCTCGTCGTGTTTTTCGACAGGCAAACTCGGGCGCCGGCCACATCGTCGATGAGCCCGGTCAGATCTTGTGACTCAATGGACCGGATCCAAAATTACATCGGTTCCGCCGATTTAATAGGTGCTGGTGCAACCTTTGGGCTGCTTCTCCCACTTTGTGACCGGATCACCAGATACAGAAGAAAGCGCGAACACAGTAGCGTTGAACCTCAAGTTCTATCTGTGGGTACCGATAGATATCTAAGCGAAATTCAGGGCGGACTAGATACAGTTATCTAGATTGTAAAAGCGTCCGTTGATACTGATTCCTGGATCTGCAAATTCAACATGGGCTACTCCAGGAAGCTCCACGGGAGAGTTAATGTTACAGGTTGTGTTTGTTGATGATGAAGCGGAGGTTCTTGACGGCTTGCGCCGAAGACTGCGTGTAATGCGCAGAGACTGGAATATGGTGTTTCTTGGCTCGGGGCTGGAGGCGCTGGATTACATGCAGAAAGAGCCCGTCGATGTAATGGTGACTGACATTCGCATGCCTGTGATGAGTGGAGTGGAACTGCTACTCGAATTAAAGAACGAATATCCCAGCGTATTACGACTCGCTCTTTCGGGAGATGCGGGCAGTGAAACTGAACTCAGTTGTGCGCAAGCGGCGCATCAGTTCATTGCGAAGCCCGCAGATGCGGACGTCATACAGGACGTTATAAATCGTACGAGTGATCTTAGAAAATTGCTCGGAAACAGCCAGATGCAGGCGGTAATAGGGTCCATAGACACTCTTCCCAGCCTACCTGATCTTTACCAGCGCTTTATCAGCGAAACAAACAAGAAAGAAGGGTCTATAGCCAAGGCGGCATTCGTTATTAGTGATGATGTTGCGATGTCTGCGAAAATATTGCAGCTGGTAAATTCTTCCTTTTTCGGGATACCGCGCAATATTGAATCGGTTCAACAAGCAGCGACGATGCTTGGACTTAACACCTTAAAGACTCTGATCCTGTCTGAGAAGATTTTCGAGTCAAGTGGCGAAGTGGAAAAAAGCGGTTTGAAGCTAGTCGCCTTCGCCGAGCACAGTCAACGAATAGCGGGTTTGGCTAGAGCTATCGCGGTAGAGTTTGGCCTATCCCGAGCCGAAGCTGAGAACGCATTTATGGCAGGTTCTCTTCGAAATGTGGGAAAGCTTGTGCTCGCGAGCAGCTTTCCTGATCGTTACGCGAACGTGATGGTCGCAACGGACGGCGGAGAGAGTTTTGCAGATGCTGAAATCGCTGAATTTGGCGTCTCACACAGCATGGCTGGGGCCTATCTGCTTGGCCTTTGGGGCTTGCCGTCAAGCATAGTCAATTCGGTTCTGCGGCATTTTTCCTTCGAATCTGAGTGCCCGAATACGCTTTCCTCAGACGTATGCCTGCAGGTCGCAGTTCAAATCGTCAATGCAGAGAGAAGCGGAATCCCGTTGGCTGATCTACACGGTGCACTGGAAAATTTAGTCTCACCCTCTCAATTAGATGTGGCTATCGGGCTATATGAAAAAACGTCGAATTAGTGCGGAGTTCAAGATGAATTCAAAAATAATGTTGGTTGACGATGAGCCAAAGATACTCGATGGCTACGCTCGTAGCTTGCGGAAACAGTTCGACATAACGACCTGTTGTGGAGGCGCTGAAGCGTTGAAACTGAATGAGCAGGAGGGACCCTTTGCGGTAATCGTTTCTGATATGCGTATGCCAGAAATGACTGGCGTCGAGCTACTTTCGAAAATCAAGACGATCGAACCGGATACCGTTCGTATAATGCTCACCGGAAATGCAGACCAAAAAACTGCTGTTGACGCCGTCAATGAAGGAGATGTCTTTAAGTTCCTCACTAAACCGTGCTCGCCCTTAGATATGGGGGTCTCCCTTAGAGCTGCGATTGAACAGTACCGCTTGATTCGCGCTGAGAAAGAACTCCTGGAGCACACGGTCAAGGGCAGTATTGCGGCGCTAGCCGAGGTACTAAGTCTTGTTAGGCCAGGGGTTTATGGTAGAACCAATCAGTACAAAGAGGACATGTTGGCTGTCGCGGAGAAGATCGGTGTTGAAGGCGATTGGAAGTTGGAGACGACAGCACATTTCAGTCTCGTGGGTACCACATCACTATCCGACGAACTTGTGGAGCGAGCACTCTCCGGTGCACAGCTCTCTGCCGATGACCATGCGTCATTTATCAACCACCCAATCGCTGGGTATAACGTGCTGGCCAAGATTCCGCGCATTGAGGAAGTAGCGGAGAGCATCCGTTACCAGCTCAAGAATTTCGATGGGACAGGTGTGCCTGAAGATTCCGTCACAGGCGAAGACATACCTCTGGGAGCAAGGATGCTTCGGGCGATCATGCAACTCGATTTGTATGAGCGATCTGGCATGCCCACGACAGAAGCGTTGGCAACGCTCGAAAGTGAATCGGGGCTTTTTGACCCAGCCATCACCCAGGCGCTAAAGGAAATTCGACATGAGCGTCTAGAGGAGGAGATAGTTGAGATCTCAGTTGAGCACGCACGAAACGGAATGACACTGGCAGACGACATTAAGACGTTAACGGGTACGCTGCTAATTACGCGTGGTCAAGAATTGACCGATGCCGTAAGAGAGAGGCTGAACAACTTCGTTTCCAACGGGCAGGTTTCACCGATAATTGCTGTAAAAATTGGTCAGACGTCAGAATGATGGAATTCTGGCGTTTTTCCAATCTCGATCATTTGACACCCATTCTGCATGCTCACCAGAACGCCTGGTTGTTGGTGTTTGCGTTCAGTATCGCGTTGGTAGCAGCGTTAGCAATGTTTCCAACGGTACGTTCGATCAGAATTGCCACTACTGGCAAAAGCCAGTTCGGCTGGAATCTGGTAGGTGCCATTTCAATGGCACTCGGAATCTGGGGCATGCATTTTACCGCAATGCTGGAGATGTCCGAATGGATGATCGTTCAATATGACCCTTGGATAACACTGCTTTCCGTATTCCCTGCCGTCATTGGTTGCGGTGTTACTTTGCACGTGCTGGCTCACTGGCGTCGTTCGAATACATCGCTGGTCGTAAGTTCGTTGGCTCTTGCTCTGGGCCTAGGGGGGATGCACTACACTGGCATGGAGGCTATGCAAGGCCAATTTGAAATACGTTACGATCTGCTACTATTTTCGGGTTCAATCGTGCTGAAGTGGATTGTCGCCGCGGGTGCGATATGGCTTTGCCAAAGCTTTTTATGTCGGCGCGATAAGAGTTGGATCTATGTCGCGATCGCCGCAGTCGCACTCGCGGCGGCAGTAACGTCTATGCATTTGGCGGCAATGGCCGCCACTCAGTTTTACGAATCGAGTCTCCCGGTAATCACTATTACCAGGCAGCTGTTGTCGAATGAAGGCCTTGTCCTGATCATTTACTTCACTGTATGCCTGACAACCGGTTCACTTATTATTGTAGAGCTTGTGCAGAACAAATACATCGTCACAGCTCAGAACCTGCTTGCCAGTGAGGAACAACGGAATAATGTCGATTCCAAATATTTGAAGATCGTCTCCTACTTATCCGCTGGTATCCTGCTCGCAGACATGAAAGGTCGAATAAGGCTGACCAACCCGGCAGCAGAGAAGATATTCGGTTTTTCTGAAGCGACTTTGCGTACTCTCAGTCTGTCCGATTTGTTCGAGATGCCCTGCATCTCAATATTCTCCGACGAGCTGTCCAAGAACGCTGACCCAAAACGATCGTTTGCGCCGATATGTAGCATAAAGACAACCCAAGACGCTAACGGGAGAATGATTTTTCTGGAATGCACAGTCGTTCCAGTGTGGGATGGGGCAGCGTGGTTTTTCACCGTCAACCTGCGAGACATTAGTAGTACGATCGAGAGAGACGAAGAATTGAAAAGAATTGGCGCGGCAATTGATAGCGCGGAAGACGCGTTCGTTATCGCTGCGATTGACGGAAAGATTGCCTATGTAAACAAAGCTTTCGAAACCCGTTATAAATGGCTGAAAGCGGAAGCCATTGGACAGCGATCAATGGACCATTTAGGACGAAAAAATTACGAAGAAATTCGCGAAAGTCTGATCCGAAAAGGTGCCTGGCATGGTCGATCGACCTGTGAGTTGGCTGACGGTACCGTGATTGAGGAGCTGGCTAGTGTAAAGACAATAGCCGACGATAGCGGAACGCCAAAATACTTTGTAACGATTATCAAAGACTATTCCACTCAACTGGCGCTTGAACGTAAGCTTGGTCACTCACAAAAACTGGAGTCGATTGGTCAATTGGCTTCAGGTATTGCCCACGAAATCAATACGCCTATTCAGTACGTTGGGGATAATATTCGGTTCACAAAAGATTCCGTCACCGACATCGGGGCGTTGATTAAGGATCTGACTGACGTTGTAGAGCGCGACGGCCAAATTTCAAGAGCCAATTACGAACAAGCACTGGAGGCGGCGGATGTCCAATACGTGTTGGATGAGGTTCCTAAGGCTCTCAAGCAGGCGATCGAAGGCGTAGATCGTGTAGCCGAAATTGTGCGAGCGATGAAGTCGTTTTCTCACCCTGAAAGCGATATGACTATGCTCGATCTGAATCAGGCAATTCAGAGCACAATTACGGTCGCTAGCAACGAGTGGAAATATGTTGCGACTATGGAAACTGATTTCGATTCAACCTTGGGTTCAGTAGCTTGTTTTCCTGGCCCCTTCAACCAGGTGATATTGAACTTACTTGTTAACGCAGCCCACGCCATCGCCGAAAAATCCGCTTCAGCAGAGGCTGATAGTGCGCTGGGGGTGATTCGTATCGAGACGGAAAGCTTAGGTAAATTCGCTGAGATCCGAGTCAGTGACTCGGGTACTGGTATGCCGGATAGTGTTAAGAAAAAGGTATTTGATCCGTTCTTCACCACAAAAGAAGTTGGCAAAGGCACTGGCCAAGGATTGAGCATCGCCCACGACGTAATCGTAGAGAAACACCGCGGCAGTATCGAGATCGAATCTACGCAAGGTGTGGGAACGACATTCATCTTGAGAGTACCACTTGAGCAAGAGTTGGATGGCGTGGAGAACCCCGCTGAACCCTTCAATGAAGACCTCAACAAAAAGGTGACCGCCATCTGAATAGCAGCCACTGTAGTGGCATAGTGAATTTGGCCGCTCAATAGTAGGTGATAAGATCACCTTGGAGATTGAGTGAGTCCCATGATGACTAAGAAAACACGACGAACGTTTAGCTCTGAGTTCAGGCTGGAATCAGCACAATTGGTGGTCGACGAGAACTACGCGATTAGAGAGGCAGCCATGGCAGTTGGTGTTGGTCAATCGACGATGGACAAGTGGGTTCGACAGCTAGTCAAACAAGCATGGCTTCTACCGTCGATGTACGCAGGTACATCATGAAGGGCTCTTCTTCCGAAAATGCCTTGAAATCGTACCCTTCGTAGAATTGTTTTGCCTTGGGATCTATTGCCATGAGCATTACTGCTCTCGCACCTATGATGGAAGACGCCTTAACGGCTCGCTTTAGCGCGTCCGCTAGCAGATCCTTCCCAATCCCTTGCCCTTGGTAGTCCGTGTGAACCGCAAACTGCCCCAACAAAATCACTGGAATCGGGGAGGGCATGTTCCGGCGCACATTCCCTGGAACACGGGCTCGTTCGACGGAACTTGCTGACAAACTGTAGAAGCCTATGACCTTGTCGTCTTCGCACAAGACCAAGGTCCTTGCGGCACCGTCGCGCTCGCTGGATCTGGCTTTACGTCGCAACCAGTCATCGAGAGAGTTTTTCCCAGAATGGAATTCTGATAGATCGTGACGCTCAGAAAGCGGTTGAGGCGGGGTTATTTTTCCCAAACTGGCGTGCGGGCCAGCAAAGCCCTCAACTGTTCGTTTGGCTCGACCGGTGCGTCCAAGGCGTCTTGGAATGCAGCGAATGCGTCCTCGCCTAGCACGACGGCTTGACGCTCCGTATGAGCCTCTATCGCTGCAGCTTCGCTGGCCCTCATGACAAACTCTGTCCGGGAAACACCACGAAATTTGGCCGCAGAGTCGATTACCTGCAGTCTGTCGTCTTGTATCCTAAAGTTGACCTGTGCCATGGGTGTTCTCAGTTGAGGTGATTATTTCGTCATCGTACAATCGGCGTATATACTATGTCAATACTGTATATATATTGAGTAGCAGTATTCTTGGCCTTGTGGGCTGTAGCGCGACAAACCCTCGCTTTAATCGCATCTTCCGTGCCTGGGTAGGCGCGCTCAGCTCCATTTTGCTATCAGCGTGTGATCACGGACAGCCTTGAGGTGAACTGAAGACTAGCAAACTGTTAACTCTGACAGGATGCTGTTGCCCGAAAACACGGGTTTCCGGTGGCTCTGGCAACGTCCGCTGTCTGGGATATCGGCAGTATTTCGTGATTTGCTTCACAGCTGGCTACATAGCGGACGTAACTGAGACGCTCGGCTTAGACTCAAATGTGCCTAAAGCTGCCCTTTGAATCTTTCTTGCCCGCTCTATCTCAAATAGTCGGAAATGGCGGTTTCACAGCGGACCCGCGCGTCGCCCACATGC
>JALZVT010000175.1 GCA_023300545.1 Pseudomonadales bacterium | reverse complement strand
TCCGCGCGGCGTGTTTCAAGGTTTTCGGTCTGAGGCTGGTGAGGCCATGGTGCTTACGAAGAACGTGTTTGTAGAGCAGGTATTACCCGGCTCTATCTTGCGTGACCTAGCGCCAGCTGAGATGGACGTTTATCGCGCGCCGTTTCTTGATGCTGGGGAAGGGCGTCGGCCAACGTTGACCTGGCCGCGGCAAATACCGATAGCAGGCGAGCCTGCTGACGTGGTTGAAATAGCGGCGTCTTACAACGCCTGGTTGAAAACCTGTGGCATCCCCAAACTGTTTGTCAGCGCCGAACCGGGTGCTCTGCTCACGGGCGATATGCTGGCGGAAGCTCGCAGTTTTGCGAACCAGACTGAGGTGACTGTGGCCGGTAGCCATTTCATTCAGGAAGACTCGCCTGATGAAATCGGTCAGGCGTTACGTTCCTGGCTCAGTGACCTTGGTTAGTTGTGTTGATTAGCTGTCTTGGTTAGTTAAAGTCGCTGGCGCGTAGCTTGCCCGCTGGGGGCAGGCGTGTGCTCCACACAAGACCCGCCACAATGATGCCGAGCCCAATCACACTCGTGGCGGCGACCGGTTCCCCGAGCACGTGGTGAATCAGCAGCAAGGAGACAAAGGGCGCGAGAAAGATGAGTTGCCCAAGCAGGGCAGCGCGCTGGGTTGCACGTAGGGCAAGTTGCCAAAACAGAAACCCTAGTCCCATTTCGGCAAGCCCGGCCCACACAACATAAGCAAACCCTTGTCTGGTAATGGCCGGCCAGCCGTCGACAAAGTAGCAAGTGACTAGCAGGATTGGAGTCGCGGTAAGAAAGCTGATGGTCATCATGGTGATGGGCTCGCCACTGTCGCGGGCGTTGAGCAACCAGTACCAGGCCCAGATCAGCGTGCTGAACAGAGCGAGTCCAACACCTAGCCACGAGACCGTCTGTGCCGTTGCCCCGACCCCCTCGCTGTTTGTCATGCTTGCAGGCAGAACAATAACCAGAACGCCGCAATAACTGAGAAGAATCGCCAGCAAATGTTTGCGCGTGAGGCGTTGCCCAAGCATCGGTACCGCCAGTAGCGCCAGTGTTATCGACCAGGTGTAGTTCACCGGCTGGGCGATCTGTGCAGGTAACAGGTCGTAGGCGACAAACAAAATCAGGTAATACAGCAGCGGGTTGAGTAGGCCGAGCCCCATGGAGCGCGTTAGGGCGCCGGACTGCTGTAACTTTTTCAGAGGCTGTGGATCGAGTCGCTGTGTAGCCAGCGACAACGCCAGAAAAAACAGGGTGGCGACACTAACGGACAGCGTCACCAGTTGCAGGGGCGAAAACAGGGTCAGTCCGAGCTTGAAAGCGGTTGCCACTGTGGACCACAGGGCGACAGCGGCCAAGGCCAGGGCAATGTCTCGATTGGGGGATGCGGTGGGCAATGCACTCACTTGTTATGCTGGTCGGCTAATCGACGGATGTTTGATGCCCCTATGCTACGCGATAGTGACCTTAAATTTAGAGTAAGCCACCGACTGAGTGGTTTTAGACGCGCCCCGCTAGGTGCAGACACGCGCGATTATCGCCGTGCAGCAGTGGCGCTAACTATTGTCGACGAGGGTTTTGGGGCAAAGGTGCGTGGCACTGCCAAGCCCTTGCGGTGGTCAGCGAATGCATCCTTGTTGCTGACGCGACGGCCCCAGACGATGCGCCGGCATGCGGGGCAGTGGGCGTTGCCGGGTGGGCGGATGGATGAGGGCGAAACGACCGTTGCTGCGGCCTTACGTGAATTGCATGAGGAGGTGGGTTTACACCTGCCCGAAACGGCCGTACTTGGACAGCTTGATGATTTTGCCACCCGTTCGGGATTTATCATGACGCCCGTTGTGGTGTGGGGCGGCAGCGCCCGTCGGCTGGTGGCTCAGCCCGAAGAAGTGGCGAGTATTCATCGGATTCCGTTGACTGAGCTGTTGCGCCTGGATGCGCCGGTGTTGCGCGAGTCGGATGCACCGGCAGGAGAAGGAACAGGTGCGCCGATGTTACGAATGCCGATTGGGCAAGATTATATCGCGGCACCTACCGCCGCTTTGCTCTATCAGTTTCGGGAGTTGTGCTTAGCCGGTCGGGCAACCCGGGTCGCTCACTTTGAGCAACCGTATTTTGCGTGGCGCTGAGTTATAATCTGGGCCGGACATTCATTACCAGAGGCATTCTACGAATGGCGATTCAACAAGGCGACAAACTCCCCCAAGCCACTATGCACAGCATGGTTGACGGCAAGCCCACTCCGATGACAACCGATGACCTTTTTGCAGGTAAAAAGGTGGTTGTATTTGCGGTACCCGGTGCCTTTACGCCGACCTGCTCCCAGGCTCACCTGCCGGGCTTTGTGGTTCATGCTGATGCCATCAAAGCCAAGGGCGTCGACAGCATTGTTTGCCTGTCTGTGAATGATGCATTCGTGATGGGTGCCTGGGGCACTGGTGCGAATGCTGAGCACTTGCTGATGGTGGGTGATGGCAATGGCGATTTCACCAAGGCGCTGGGTCTTGAGATGGACGGCAGTGGTTTTGGTCTGGGCACACGCAGTCAGCGATTTGCGATGATTGTCGACGATGGCACAGTCACCACGCTTGCGGTTGAAGCACCTGGGCAGCTTGAAGTGTCTACAGCAGAAGCGATGCTGGCAGCGCTTTAAGAACGCGAGTTCAAAGCCAACTAGGCGGGGTCAGAATTAATTCTGACCCCGTTTGCTATTTGGGCTTCACCCCGTCTGGCCTGATTCGTATGAGCGCTTCCTGAGCGGCGGTCGCAATGAGCTGACCCTGCTGATTGAAGAAGTGTCCTCGTACAAAGCCCCTGGCGCCGCCAGCATTAGGGCTTTCTTTGGCAAACAGTAACCACTCATCCGCCCGAAAAGGCCTATGCAACCACATCGCGTGGTCGAGGCTTGCACCCTGAATGGTGTTATTGCCAGGGGAGCGGCCGTGGGGCTGCATGCTGGTGCTCATGAAATCCATATCGGACATATAGGCGAGCATGCACAGGTGCGTCTCGGGGTTGTCGTTGAGGCGGTCCTGGGTGCGCATCCAGGTGTTCTTGAATGGCGGGTGTGAGCGCTCGGGGTGCAGGCGGGTGTTTTCGACCGGGCGGGAATCTATGGCTTCGAAACGGAAGCTGTAACGCATGACGTCTGGGTCTGTTTTGGCCAGCTCTTTATGCACCGATAAATCGGATCGTAACGCCTCTGGTGGCGGCACATCAGGCATGGGCAAGGTGTGTTCCGGGCCGTCCTCTGCTTTGGCCCACGACGAGGACAGGCTGAAAATGGCGCGGCCGTGCTGAATGGCTACAACCCGACGGGTGCTGAAACTGGCGCCGTCGCGGATTCTGTCGACCTCATAAATGATAGGGCGTAGCCAGTCGCCTGCCCGCAGGAAGTAGCCATGTAGAGAGTGCAGACTCTGAGCGTTGTCGACGGTTCTGTAGGCAGATGCGATAGCCTGAGCTAACACCTGGCCGCCAAAGACATGCTCTGTTTTTGCGTTTTGACCGCGATAAATATTTTCTTCGATGGCCTCGACATTTAGCGTGTCGAGAATTCCTGACAGGATGGGATTCAAAGGTTCTGGCCCGGTGCTACCTTGACTGGCATTCTACCGGTAAGTGACATAAAAGGAGTCAACCGATGATCGACATTCACATGTTTGCCTGTTTGCAGGACAACTACGGCTTTCTCGTGCATTGCAGTGAAACCGGTGTCACCGCAACGGTTGATACGCCTGAAGTGGCGCCGATCGAGGCGGCATTGGAAGAGCGTGGCTGGACATTGACCCATATTCTCAACACCCATCATCATTTTGATCACGCGGGTGGTAACGAAGAGTTGAAAGCCCGCCATGGCGCTACGATTGTTGGACCGAGTGCGGATGCAGATCGCATCCCCGGCATCGACGTCGCGCTCGGCGATGGCGATGTCTATCGGTTGGGGGCGATCGAAACTCGGGTGTTTGATGTGCCCGGACACACGCGTGGGCACATCGCTTATTACATGGCAGACGCTGGTGCGGCCTTTGTGGGCGATACCATCTTTGCATTGGGCTGTGGGCGATTGTTTGAGGGCACGCCGGCCCAAATGTGGACGTCGATACAGAAATTGATGGGGCTGCCAGACGACACCCGGTTGTATTGCGCCCACGAATACACACAATCGAACGCGCGCTTTGCCGTGACGGTTGATCCCGACAATGCTGATTTGACCCGGCGAGTCGTGGAGATAGATGCGCTGCGATCACGCGGCGAACCGACAGTGCCAACAACACTGGCACTGGAAAAGGCGACCAATCCGTTCTTGCGCCCCCATTCGGCCAGTCTGCGCTCTACCCTGAATATGGCTGACTCTGATGACGTCGCCGTGTTTGCAGAAACGCGGAGTCGTAAAGACAACTTCTAAGCACTTTCGAGCCAGTACCCCACTCATGACTGAAACCTCTCGCTTTTCTGCGGAAGAGCGCACGGGCGCGCTGTTTGCGTTGTCCGCTTACTCCCTCTGGGGCGTCGCGCCGCTGTATTTTTTGTTGGTCGAATTTTCGCTGCCCACAGAAATTATTGTGCACCGGGTGTTTTGGTCGCTGGTCTTTATGTTCGCCATTTTGTGGTTCCGGGGCGATATTCGCGCGCTGTTTCAGCTGCCTCGACGGTCCTACGGGCTGCTTGCTGTTAGCGGTGCGTTGCTTGCCTGCAATTGGTGGACCTTTGTTTGGGCATTGCAGAACGATCGGGTGATGGAGACTTCTGTGGGCTATTACATCAACCCTCTCATCAGTGTGTTGCTTGGGGTATTGGTGTTGGGGGAGCGACTGCGACCCTGGCAATGGTGTGCTGTTGTTCTCGCCGGGTTGGGAATGGCGAACGAAATCTGGAGTGCGGGTGGCGTGCCCGTAGTGGGGCTGACGTTGGCTTTGACCTTTGGCTTTTATGGCCTAGTTCGAAAAGCACTCGGGGTTGAGGCGGTTCAGGGATTGGCGATTGAGGCGTTGCTCATGTTGCCTATAGCGGCGGTCGTCTTCGCGTATCTCGCTCAAAGTGGCGCGCTGCAGGGGCTTGACCCGGGTTGGATTGGCATTTTCTATCTGGCGTTGGGGGGTGTCGTGACCTCCGTGCCGCTGCTGTGTTTCAACGCAGCAGCCGTCCGCTTGCCGCTGGTTGTGTTGGGTATGTTTCAGTATCTAGCGCCCAGCATCACGCTGTTACTCGCGGTGTTCTACTACGGCGAGCACTTCCATTCTTATAAGTGGGTGACCTTCGGTCTGATCTGGGTAGGACTTTTGGTGTTTACCGTGGAAGGTGCGCTGGCGAGCAGGCGAGTGCCTCGATAGATCGCGTAGTGACGAGGTGCTATTGAATGCCTGCGGTGGCTGCGAGTTGATCACCGCGCATCATCGCGTCCTGTAGACCTTCGATCGGCCGAACCCAGGGTTTCAAGTTTTGTACCTCGGTTGGCATGACAGCAACAGCGCTCTGCGCAATCTCTTTGGACTCGTAGACGCCTAGCAGTAGTACGTAGAGCACCTGGCCATTTTGCTCGATTCGAGCCGCAGACATGTTGTAGAGGTTTTGAGCCACTACAAAGTCTTCAATTTGTTTCTTGGTAGATACTGCAAGTAGTTGAGCTGCGTAGAATTCTTCGGGAAGATCGACTATTCGTACGGGCTCATCCGGGCGGTAGGCCAATTGCGCGTAGGCGGGTTCCGATGGGCGTTCGGCGCGGGCCGTCGTAAGCGGGCGGGGTGCGTCCGCGGGGGCTCGTGATGCCGCCTCGGGGTCGATGATAGGGGCGGGTGTGGCGGGCAGGTTAGGTGGTATTGGGGCGTTTAACGGGTTACCCAGTGCATCGGCCGCAGTCTCTGTAGTGGTTGCTGGCAGTTCTTCTTGCGCGGGTGTGGGTGGCTGGCTGCGGGTCTGCGCAGCTTTGTTGGCGGCGCTGAGTTGCGGCTCGATGTCTTCACTTTGAATGCAATCCCAGTCGTCTACCGCTTTGCCGGCTTCACACAACCAGCTGCCTTTGCTGACTTGCGAGGAGTCGAGCGTCTGGGACTGGTTGTTCTTACCCCAACTGCAGCCAGACGTGAGCAGTACGCTGCCGATCAGCAGGCTGGCGAGAACGCCTGCCGTGGTGCGGGGTCGAGCGCATAGAAGTTTCTGTTCAGTACTCATCCGATTACCAATTTGTTGAGACGCTGCCGGCGGATGCGCCAGCGGCAAGCAGTATAACGACGCATGCGCCTCCATCAACATGTAAAGGACCGGGTCAATGCTCATGAGTTCCGCCGCAGGCTTAGGGCGCAGTTCGGTGCGCTGTTTCGATACGGCCGTGGGGTGAGGATGGCCCTGTGACTAGATGCTGTTTTGTCGGGTTTCAAGCTGATTGATAAGTGACAGGCCTTTGGTCATTATCAGGCAAGGTGTAATGAGGCCCGAAGTGGTGCACACCTTCCGGTGCAGCCACCGCGCTCGGGCGAGACAGGATTTGTCATGCTCGCAACGCTCGAAGATTATGACCGCGCCCCTCGGGTGTTGCGGCTGAATGTGTCTGGCCAACCCGTCGAGTGGGTAAACTGGCAAGACGCCGTTTGTCTGTACGCTCGCGAGTTAGTGGTGTGGACTCATGGCGACGCCATTTTGCGCGTTCGTGGTGGTCACTCGAGGTTTGATGGCAGTCAGTCTCAGGTCGACATTCACAGCATAATTGCCTGTCAGGGTCGGGTTGTGTACAACGATCGGAGTGCTCCGCCGCTGACCAATCAAGCGCTCTTCGGGCGTGATCGCAATCTCTGTTTGTACTGCGGTAACCCCTTTAAAGATTCGCAACTCACACGTGATCATGTTGAGCCCACCTCGCGGGGCGGGCTTGATCGGTGGGACAACGTGGTGGCGGCTTGCCGGCGGTGCAATCACCGCAAGGGCAGTCGCATGACGCACGAATGTTCGATGGAGTTGTTGGCATTGCCCTACGTGCCAAACTTTGCGGAATATCTGGCGCTGACAAATAGCGGGCGCATTCTGGGTGACCAGATGGATTTTCTTCGACGGAGTTTTTCTCGGCACTCGCGCTTGCTGTAGTGATTGAGTAGCCGTCGTAAAGCGTCTGTGCTTAGGACCCCATGCCCAGGACAATTATTCCACCGTTACACTTTTTGCCAGATTGCGCGGCTTGTCGACGTCGCAGTCGCGTTCGATCGCGGCGTAGTAGGCGATGAGCTGTAACGGTATGAGCGCGAGAATGGGCGCCAACAGGGGGTGGGTCTGTGGAACCTTGATGCACCCCAGATTTGCAGTCGGAATGTCTTCACCTTGAGTAATCGCCAGTACACCACCATTGCGGGCACGGATTTCCTCGATGCTCGACAGGTTCTTTTTTTCCAGTTCGTCGTTTAGCACAATTGCGATTGTGGGTGTCTGTTCGGATATGAGTGCAAGGGGGCCATGTTTAAGTTCAGCGGCGGGGTAGGCTTCGGCATGAATATAGCTAACTTCTTTCAGTTTGAGTGCGCCTTCCTGGGCAACGCCGAAGCCAGCGTTACGGCCGATGAAATAGGCATGATCGAAAGCGGCGAGGGTTTTTGCGTGAGCGCGATAGTCTTTGTCGTTGTCGATCATGGCCTTAATCTGGCCGGGTAACTCATGCATGGCGTTGATCAGTGCGGTGCCGGCTGCAGGTGACAGGTCGCGGGTCCGGGCAAAGAGCAGCGCGATCATTGCAAACATCAATAGCGTGGCAACAAAGGTTTTGGTGGAGATCACGGCCACTTCAGCGCCGGCATGGAGATACGCGCCGGCACCACAGCTGCGCGCGATGCTGCTGCCGACAGAATTGACAACGCCGAGCACGCGCCCGCCTTTTCGCTGAATCTCTTCTATTGCTGCCATGGTGTCGAAGGTTTCGCCCGACTGACTGACTGCAAAGTACAGAGTGTCTGCCTCGATCAGCGGGTTTTTGTAGCGAAACTCTGCCGCCGATTCAGCGTCGCACGGGATGCGGGCGAGAGACTCAATCATTCGTGCCCCGATGCTGCCGGCAATAAAGGCACTGCCGCAGCCTAGGATCTTTATTCGCTTGACGCCTAGCAGGTCGCGCGGTGACAGGTTGAGTCCGTCGAGTCGGGCCGTTGCAAAGCGTTCTTCGAGGCGACCGCGCAGAACTCGCTCCAGAACCTCGGGTTGTTCGTGAATTTCTTTTAACGTGAAGTGTTCAAAATTTGCCTTGTCGAATTCCTCAACACTAGTGGTGACCTGGGCAGGTTCGCGGTGAGTAATCTGGGCGTGCAGGTTGGTAATCTCAAACCCTGATTTTGTCAGGCGTGCAATTTCGCCATCATCGAGGTACACAACCTGCTGGGTATGGCGGACGATCGCTGAGACGTCGGAGGCGGCAAACAACTCATTGTTACCGATACCCAGTACCAGTGGGCTGCCTTGGCGTGCAACGATGAGTTCGTTCGGGAAGTCTTCGTGCAGCACGGCAAGGCCGTAAGCGCCCTGAATGCGCAGTAACACCTTGCGCACTGCATCAGTTAGCAGACCGTGCTTCGCTCTTTCTATTTCTACCGCCTTTTCTAGCTCTTGGGCGATGAGGTGGGCAAACAGTTCGCTGTCGGTCTCGCTGGCCAGCTCGGTGCCGTTGGCAATGAGGTCTGCGCGGAGTTCTCGAGCGTTCTCGATGATGCCGTTGTGAATAATCGCGAGCTTGTTAGCGGTGTCGGTATGCGGATGAGCGTTAGCGTCTGCGGGTGCGCCGTGAGTGGCCCAGCGGGTGTGGCCAATGGCGGTGGTCGCGGCTATGCGTTTGGGCAAAATCGCTTCGAGGTCTGCAACTCGACCTTTGGTTTTGTGTACAGCCAGCTTCTTGTTGCGCAGCAGCGCAATGCCGGCCGAGTCATAGCCGCGGTATTCGAGACGATGCAGGCCTTCGAGGATGATAGGCAGGGCGCTGTTGGTGCCGATGTAGGCGACGATTCCGCACATGGAGTGGCTCTCTATTTTGTAGGGTAGGGGGCGTGGAGATAAGGGCGTGGTGGTTGGCGGCGTGGGCTCGCCCGTCGCCATCGTCAGCCGTAGATCAGCCGGCGAATTTGTCGGGTTGTGAGGGGGTTGGTCGCGAAGCGTCGGTCAGACAGCTCGGTGGCAAGAATGTTAAAGATGGCGTCGTTGCGAATGCCGCGGTCTTGCAGTTCGCCGTGGCGGCGGGCGACATAAGCATCGACGGTTTCAGAGAAGTAGGCGAGCACGTCCTCCACCAAGCGCCGAGTTTGGGCGGGTGGGAGATCGACGGTGGTGCTCAGGTGGTCAGCGAGTTGTTGAATATCGTCTTGCATGCGGACGATATTCTAGGTTGAAGGCGGAAATTTCCAGAAATATGCCCGAGATCGGGCAGAAAATCAGTATTTCTATTCGAGCTCGTCGAGGTAGCGCTCAGCATCCAGTGCTGCCATGCAACCAAAGCCGGCTGAGGTGATTGCCTGTCGGTAGATGTGATCGGAAACATCACCAGCGGCGAAGACGCCGGGCACACTGGTCGCCGTTGCCCCGCCTGTCAGGCCACTTTGGGTCACGATATAGCCGCCGCCCATGTCGAGCTGGTCGGTGAATATATCGGTGTTGGGGGAGTGACCAATGGCGATAAATACCCCGGTGACGGCGAGGTCATGAGTGTTGCCACTCTTGTCAGCGAGTCGGGCCCCATTAACGCCCATGTTGTCACCCAGTACTTCCGCCAGGGTGTGGTTCCACACGGGAACAATGTTTTCGCGTGCGTGCAGCCGGTCTTGCAGAATCTTTTCAGCGCGCAGTTCGTCGCGGCGGTGTACCAGGTGCACCTTGCTGCAGATATTGGACAGATAGAGCGCTTCTTCAACCGCAGTGTTTCCTCCGCCAATTACAGCAACTTCCTGATTTTTATAGAAAAAACCATCGCAGGTGGCGCAGGCGCTGACGCCCCGGCCCTTATACTTCTCTTCTGATTCAAGGCCCAAATACTTGGCGGATGCACCCGTTGCGATGATCAAAGCGTCGCAGGTGTAGCTCTGCTTGTCGCCAGTTAGGGTGATTGGTGACTCGCCCAGGGCGGTGGTGTGAATGTGGTCGTTGACGATCACAGCGTCAAAGCGCTCGACGTGCTCTGCCATCTGTTGCATCAGTTCGGGGCCCTGCAACTCGGCATGGCCGCCTGGCCAGTTTTCCACTTCGGTTGTGGTGGTGAGCTGGCCGCCCACTTCGATACCCGTCAGTAATAGGGGCTTTAAGTTGGCACGTGCCGCGTAGAGGGCTGCGGTATAGCCAGCGGGGCCGGAGCCGAGAACGATGAGCTTCTGATGCGCAATGGTCATTATTTTCAGGTGTTGCTGATGGCGGGGGCGGGATTCTAGCAGTGCTTGTGGGTCGCGTTAAGGGTTGGGATGCCGTTGTTAGGTTGCTGCAAACAGTGTCGCTTCCAGCCAGTCGAGCAGATGCGCGACCACCTCTACGCGATTGGTTTCATTGAGCATTTCGTGGCGACCTTCTGGATACAGCTTGTAGTCCACGGGTAGTTGGGCACTGCGATAGGCCTCAACCAGTTTGGCAAGTCCGCGCTCTTCGTTGTGAACAGGATCGTCTGCTCCGGCAAGCACATATACCGGTAGGTGCTTTTTGATGGCGCGGACGTTGCGCTCGAAGGCCGACTGACGCATGCCGGCGAACATCTGCGCGAGGCTTGCTGGGGATAGAACAAACCCACAGAGACTGTCTTCGAGATACGCATCGACCTGCAGTCCGTCTTTGCTCAACCATTCGAAGCCCGTGAGAGCCTCGTTAGATGACATGGCTTCGAAGGATTTGTTGTTGTTGCCAAACAGCAGGTTTTGCAGCATCTCACTTTGCATATCGGGCCCGGCACGCAGCGATTCTAACCGGGCAACCAGCTGTATGAGCATGAGCTGGAGTGGCTGGCCGAAGCCAGGGGAGCCCGACAGCACGGCAGCTGACAGGTATTGGCCGTAAAGGTACAAATACTGCTGGGCGAGTGCCGCGCCCATGGAGTGCCCCAGCAAGACTGTGGGCAGCCCGGCGTGGGTGCGTCGAGCGTACTCAGCCAGATAATTCATATCAGCGAGCGTCAAACGCCAGCCATTCTTGCCCATCGCGCCGGGCTGGTTGTCGACGATAGTGCCGCCGTGGCCGCGATGGTCGCTGGCGTAAACGGCATAACCTTGGCTAGTTAGCGCTTCAGCGACATCGGTGTAGCGGCCTTTGTGTTCTCCCATTCCGTGGGCGATCTGCACTACGGCGCGTGTGGTGCGGTCGGGCAACCAGCTGCAGCAAGAGAAGCGTTGGCCGTCTAGGCCGCGAAGTTCGAATTCTGTGGTTTTCATGCTTGTTACTGTAAAGGAGGCGAGCCTAGAAAGTGCTATTACAAACTAAACCGCGCTCATTCAAAACCATTAACGGCGTCGTAGCCGTATAACCAGTCGTTTTTTTGCATGGCCAGTTCTGGCAGGAAGCGGCTGCCAAAGGTCATTCCCATGTTGCGGCGCCAGGTTTCGAAGGGTCGAGTGTCACACAGCTGGCTGGCGCGAGCAGCAGCGTTAGCGGTCATGCGACGGGCCCTGGGCAGGCGATAGCGTTCGTATTCCAGCAGTCCATCTGCTGGCTGATCTTCCCACTGTTCGAGCATCCGAGAGATCACCCAGGCGTCTTCAATGCCCAATGCCTGTTGCTGGGGCAGATGTGGCATCAGGCTATGGCAGGAAGAGCCTAGAAACGCGACAGACCCGTGCACAAGTCGTTCTACTGATTCGGTGGAGATTATTGGGGTTTGGTCGAGGCTGGTCGCTGATTCGATAAGTGCTGACAGGCTGGGGTGCCAGTCGGCAAAGGCGTTCTGTAGATCTTGTTTTGTGTGGGTGCCGCTCTCACCCTCACTTTCAGAGGGATGGTGAACGAGTGCATTGAATTCGAGCAACTCGCCGCTGGCAGTAAAGTGGTAGCTCATGTGCTGGGTGGGGCCAACCCATTGGGTCAGGACCGCGGCGAAGGCCCCCGGAGGTAGTTCATCGTAGGGTGTCGAGCCGCGCCAATGGGTCAACGAGGTTTTAGTCTGGCGAAGTGCTTCGGCGTTGCTCAGCCTGCGGACGGTTTGTTGTGGGTCGTCAGCGACCAATACAACGTCGTGAGTCGCACGCTCAGAGGGGTTTGGTTCGGCACTGTTGGCACTGGCATTAGCACTGGCACTAAAAGAGAGTTCGATGGTGGTGGCGTGGGTGTTATCAGAGCGGTTGGGAGCGGTTAATGGTGTGTTGATTTGTTGCAAGCCTTGCAGAGGGTTACCGCTACTTAGCTTTATCCCGCGGGCTTTGGCTGCCGCGGTCAGTACGTCAGTCAGCGCACTGCTTTGAACGTGCAAAAACGGGGCGTTATAGCGGCCTTCGGCCATTGCGCCCAAGGCGGTAATGGCGAGCTGAAAACCGGTCCGATAGCTGCGTTGATGAATGAACTGCGGTTCAAAGCTGTGCGCTAACGTGTTGTCGAGTACTTTCAGTGCGCGCAACACGCGTGATGCGTTAGGGCTCAATTCAATGCTGTGGTCAGCGAGTACGTCACTGGAATCATGATAGAGCGTGACATCTTTGAAGCCGGCAAATTCACAGGCCAGTGCGCTAGTAAGTGCCGTGATACTGCCGGCTGCGCCGGCCACCGCGGTGTCGCTCAGAATCGCAATTGACAGTTCAGCGCCCGGCGCTCGCTCTGGCATTAGTCTTTCAGGCGCCAGATGGTGCCCTCTCGGCTATCTTCGAGTTCGATGCCATTTTCCAGTAGCTCGTTACGTATGGCGTCTGCGCCCGCAAAATCTTTGTCAGCGCGCGCTTTGTTGCGAGCGGCGATACGTTCTTCGATATCTTGCGCGGCCATAGCACTACCGGCCTGAAACCAGCGTTCGGCGTCTTCCTGCAGTATTCCCATAATGGCGCCCCCGCGGCGTATGTTGCTGTGCAACCGTGCGAGCTCTTGCGGGTCTTGGGTTTTGTGAATTTGGCTTGCGAAGTCGTGTAGCGCGGCAATAGCGCCGGGCGTATTCAGGTCGTCTTCGAGCGGCGCCTGCACTGTTTCCGGTACCTTGGCCCAGTCGATCTGATCCGCGTAGTCGATTGGCGCATCACCTGGAGAGCTGACTCGCAGCGCTTGATACAGGCGATCGATTGAGCTTTTCGCTTGCTCGATCTGTTCTTCTGACCAAGACAGAGCCGAACGATATTGGCCGCTCAACAGAGCAAAGCGCAGTACCTCGCCACTGTGGCGTTCGAGCAGCGCACGAATGGTCTCGATGTTGCCGAGCGATTTCGACATTTTTTCACCGCCAAAGGTGAGCATGCCGTTGTGCACCCAGTATTTGACGAACTGACTTTGGTTGGCACAGGCACTCTGAGCGAGTTCGTTTTCGTGGTGCGGAAACTGTAGATCAGAACCGCCGCCATGAATGTCGATGCTATCTCCGAGGTGGTTGCGAATCATAGCGGAGCATTCGATGTGCCAACCGGGCCGACCCAGTCCCCAGGGGCTATCCCAGCCGGGTTGTTCGGAGTTAGACGGTTTCCACAAGACAAAATCTTTTGGATCACGCTTGTAGGGGGCCACTTCGACCCGGGCGCCATCGATCATGTCCTCCAGAGTGCGCTTCGAAAGTTGTCCGTAGTTCGGGTCAGAAGGCACGTTAAAGAGCACGTGAGAGTCTGCGGCGTACGCATGATCTTTCTCTATCAGAGTTTCGATCATGCTGATGATCTCAGCCATGTCTTGGGTTGCGCGAGGCTGAATGTCGGTGGGCAGCACGCCAAGGCCGCGTATATCAACGTTGTAGGCGTCAATAAAAGTGCTGGTCAGTTCCTCGGTGGACAGGCCGGTTTTGATCGACGCCGCGATGATCTTGTCGTCGACGTCGGTAACGTTGGCGGCATAAATGACTTGGGGATACTGGCTGCGCAACACGCGGTACAGAACGTCAAACACGACAGCGGGTCGGCCATTGCCGATATGCAGATAGTCGTAAACCGTAGGGCCACAGACGTACATGGTCACGCGTTCCGGGTTTATGGGACTAAACGGTTCTTTCTTGCCGCTTAACGAATTGTGCAAAGAGAGCGTCATGTGACTACCTAAAAATGGTTTTACAGGTCAGCTGAGTTGGCTGGGTCTGAGATATGGGGCGCTTTGGTTGGCGGTGATTAGCTATTGCCGTCGGTATCGACAGGTGCACTACAAACAATGATCTGCGTGTTTGCGGTATCTACTTCGAGATAGAAACAACTCTCCCGGTGAGTGTGACAGGCGGGGCCTTCCTGGACGACAGACAGAAGTAGCGCATCACCATCACAATCAATGCGCATCTTTTTCAGTCGCTGAATATGTCCTGAGGTGTCACCCTTGCGCCACAGTTCACTGCGACTGCGCGAATAATAGGTCACTCGACCCTGCCGCAGCGTTTCATCGATGGCCGTACGATTCATCCACGCGAGCATCAAAACTTCTCCCGTTTGCTCATCCTGTGCGATAGCTGGAACGAGGCCTGCCTCATTGTATTTGAGTGCTGACAGCGCGTCGGCCAATGGCTGCACGGTATCGACGCCGGCGGCTTCTAGGGTTTTGTAAAACTCAGGCACTTTGTGAAACTCAGGCATAACGATTGGCCAAATATTGGTAGACCGCGCGTACGCCCATGGCTTCGCCACCTTCAGGATGTCCTGGGCGCGTGCTCAGGTTCCAGGCCATGAGATCAAAGTGCAGCCATGGAATGTCGTCGCTAACAAACTGTTCCAGGAACAGTGCGGCAGTGACAGCCCCTGCGTAGGGAGAGGCGGCTGAGTTAACCAGGTCTGCGTGGGCTGACTTCAACATTGATTTGTAGGGTTGGTGCAGGGGCAAACGCCAGACCGCATCGTCAAGCTCGACACCCTGAGCGTAAACGGCGTTGGCAACATCGTCGTTGTTGCAGAACATCGCGGCAACCTCAGCGCCCACGGCTGATCGGGCAGAGCCCGTCAGCGTCGCGTAGTCGACAATCAATTCTGGCTGTTCTTCACAGGCGAGCGACAGTGCGTCGCACAACACGAGTCGACCTTCGGCGTCGGTATTGTCGATCTCAACGGTCAGCCCGCCGTAGGTAGAAATGATGTCGCCAGGCCGATAGGCGTTGGCGGAAATTGCATTCTCTACGGCGCTCACAAGTACACGCAGGCGAATCGGCAGATTGTTGGACATGATGGCATGGGCTAGTCCCAGCACCTGAGCGGCGCCGCCCATGTCTTTTTTCATGGTGCGCATTGAGCTGCCGGGTTTAATGTTCAGTCCGCCGCTGTCGAAACAAACTCCTTTGCCCACCAAGGTAATAGTGGGGTGACTGGTGTCACCCCAACGCATGTCGATGAGGCGTGGTGCGTCCGCGCTTGCGCGACCTACCGCATGAATGGTGTTGTAACCGGCCTTTAGCAGGTCGTCGCCGGTGGTGACGGCGATGTCTGCATTGAAGCTGGCCGCGAGCTTCCGGCTGGCCGCTTCCATGTGTGACGGCAGCATGTCGTTGGCTGGCGCGTTGATCAGATCTCGGACGAGAGTGGTTGCCTCGGCCAGATGCGTCACCGTGCTACGCAGCGCACTGTCTTCCAGTACCAGCGTCGCCGGAGCACGCTTGGCGTCTTTGTAGGTGGTGTACTGGTAGGCGCCGAGCGCCCAGCCGAGCACGTCGACCTCATCAAGTGCCGTACTGGGCAGATAACTGCCTTCAGGCAATGCCATGGGCAGCGCACCAAGCGTTGCCAGATTGGGTTGGTCACTGGCCCCGACCAGAACGCACGCGCTCTCGCCATCAAAACCCGGCACAAACAGGTGGCTGCCGGGGAGGGCTTGGTAGCCTTGTTGGGTTACCCAGCCGGCTACGGCAGCACTTTGGTCTTGCAGCCAGTTCGACAGGTCGGCGACAAGATGCAGGGGGATGCTGGTAGGGGCTGGGGCAGCGATTATGCCGGTGCTGGTCATGGCGCAATTCAAGGCTAAAAGTGAGCCGCAATGGTCCCCGAAGGGAGGACGCTTCGCAAGACGGTTCACTGGGTGTATGTTCAAAACCCACCGATCTCAATTGTTCACCCGGAGCTTCACTTTGATATTTCGCTCGATGCCCCAGCGGTTCTCTTTTTCTGCCTTTAAAGTCCCTCGTGTATTTGTCAGTCTGAGGCTGTGTCGGTGGGTTCTACCTCTGCTGTTGGCGTGGCCAATGGCCTTTGCTGGGGCGCTGATTGCCGCTGATGCCTCTGCACAGACCAACAAGCCGGTATTGCACGGTCGTAACTGGGTGGCTATTACCGGCAAGCCCTTGGCGGCAACGGCGGGGGCGTTGACGTTCGAGCGCGGTGGTAACGCGGTTGATGCGGCCTGCGCCATGCTCGCTGCAACGGCGACGATGTTTGACGTGCTGAGTTGGGGGGGCGAAACCCAGGCTCTTATTTATCACCCCGAGTTGAAGAAGGTGATTGGTATTAATGCGCTGGGCGTTGCGCCCACCGGCGCGACTCCGGAATTTTTCAAGAGCCAAGGCATGGAGTTTCCGCCTGAATATGGCCCCCTTGCGGCCGTCACGCCAGGCACTCCGGGGGGCTTGCTGGTTATGCTGGCCGAATACGGCACGATGAGTCTGGCGCAGGTGCTGGCGCCAGCCATGCAGTTGGCTGAGGGCTATCCCATGGAGGCGCAGACAGCGAACTCTATTGAGCGACTGAAGGAAGAAATTCGCGAGTGGCCCTACTCGCGAAAATTATTTTTAACCCATGAAGGGGAGGCGAATGCTGATTCTCGTGAAGCGCCTTACCCCGGCGAGATTTTTGTTCAGCCTGATTTGCGCAACATGCTCGGTAAGCTGGTAGCGGCTGAAGCGGCTGCCTTAAAACGCGGTGCCAGTCGGCGTGACGCGATTATGGCGGCCAACGAGCGGTTCTATCGCGGCGATATTGCCAAGGAATTTGTCCGCGCCTCGCAACAGATGGGCGGGCTGCATACCCTTGAAGACCTTGCTAACTGGCAGGTGCATATCGAAGAGCCGGTTGCGACGTCTTACAAGGGTATTGATGTTTACAAGCTCACCAGCTGGGTGCAGGGCCCGGTGTTGTTGCAGGCGTTAAACCTGCTTGAAAATGTTGACCTTGCCGCCCTCGGATACAACAGTTCGCAATACATTCACACGCTGTATCAGGCG
>JALZVT010000174.1 GCA_023300545.1 Pseudomonadales bacterium | reverse complement strand
CAGCGAGCGATCTGCACTTGCACCCGTCAATCGTTGACGCACCACCCTGCCAGACAACATCAGCGGATCACTGTTGACGCCTGAACGTTGATGAGCAAGCGTTACCGTATCACCAGCAAAGCTTGCCCACTCAGGACGAAACCCAATCTGCATATTGGGCCTGAAAAAGTTTGCGTCAAAGGCACCTGCCAGAGCGTCGGCTGGCAATAGATTCATACCCGGATTGCCAATAAACCGAGCCACTTCGCTATGTGCTGGAGTCGCGTAAAGCTCTGCGGGCGTGGCTGTTTGCAATAGCTTGCCACCGTGCAATACGCTAACCGTGTCTGCAAAGGTCAATGCTTCGGTTTGATCGTGTGTGACGTAAACCATGGTTACACCAAGTTCTTCCTGGGCGCGCTTTACAGCACCGCGCAAACGCCACTTCATGGCCGGCTCTACTGCCGTCAAGGGTTCATCCAGCAACACCATCGACAGATCATCCCGCACCAGCGCCTTGGCAAATCCCGTTAGCTGTTTCTGAAAGAGTGACAATGCAGCTGGTTTTTTATCGAGTATCGAACTCAAGTCAAACAGTTCGCCAATTCGCTCCGCGCGTTCCCGCCGCTCCCGCCGCCCGACACCACGAGTGCGCAAAGGAAACGCGATGTTATCGCGCACCGACAGGGAGTCATACAACACAGGAAACTGAAACACCTGCGCGACCCCACGCTCAGCAGCACCCAACGCAGCGACATCCACACCATCAAACGCAATTTTCCCCAGAGTACAGGGCAGCAAACCCGATAGCAGATTGAGCAGTGTCGTTTTGCCGGCACCGGAACTGCCAAGCAATGCAAGACTGCCGCCAGACTCGACCGCAAAGGCAATATCTTGCAGCGTGGATGCAGTGGCGCCGGGGTAGGTAAAACACAGCCCTTCAACCTCAAGCAGTGCCATCGGCCACCTCGTCGCGCAATTCCAGTCGATTACGCGCATCAACAAAAAACTCTAGCGCACCATCACTGCGTAAATGAGGCGTCAAATCAGGCATCCCCCCCAACCGAGCTACCCAGACCGGAGAGCTGCTGGATGCCATCGGCGAGTGCAACTCACCTTGAACAAAAGTATGGCTGCCGTTTGTTTCTACTGCATTCACCTGAATAACATAACTCACAGCCTCTCCATTCGCGGTTTCGATGGCGTCGCGTTCGAGCAGCATGTGCTCGGGGCGCACGACCTCATAGCTTGTGCCTGTATCTAGCCAGTTCACGCCCGGCTCGCTAAAAAGATCGGCGGCGCGAAGATTTACCGGCTTGCGATACACGGACAGCGGAGAGCCAGATTGCAGCACCTGTTGATTATCGAGCAGCGTGACGCGATCCCCGAGCGCAAAGGCGTCGCGACAATCAGAGCTGGTAAACAACACGGTAGTGCCTGTGTTACGCAGCAACTCACCTAGTTCGGTTGTCAAACGCTCGCGCAAACGGAAATCGAGATTCACAAAAGGCTCGTCGAGCAGCAGTACGCGCGCGTCGCTTGCCAGAGCACGCCCAATCGCCAGACGTTGTTGCTGCCCACCTGAAAGTTCCGCCGGCATACGATCAAGCAGCTCCTCAATTTGCAGCGTCGCAGCAATGCGAGCCACTCGCCGCTTGCGTTCGGCACGATCAACACCGTTGGCGAGCAATGGCGATTCAATATTACGCCGCGCACTCCAATGGGGATAATTAACAAACGCCTGGAAGACCAAGCCAACTGGGCGTTGACCGGTTGACACATCAGCCAGTGATTGCTCATCAACGTAGACCTCGCCATTGGCGCGCGTTGTGAGCCCGGCGACAAGTCGCAACAGATTGGTTTTACCGGAATTGTTACGTCCAAGCACCACTGCAATTTGCCCTGCAGCAAATTGCAATTGAACCGGCACGCTCTCTGGCGCTAAACGCAGGTTGTTCAGTAGCAGCACGGCTTATGGCGCGAGGATGCGCCGCCCCCAATCAGCAAGGCTTTACCTTACCAGCTTGTCTATGCAACCGGGCAACAGTTGTAACCCAACAGCACAACAACCGCAGCCAAGACCAGCCGCTGATCCCTGCCGAACTCTTAAAAAGGCTACTGCTTAACGCCCTATTACCGTTAGAAAAAACCAGTAGTTTTCTCAGCGAGAACCGCTGAGGCTGTCCTACTCCGGCCGGGTTCGACAATCCCAAGTCACCACGCCTCGATCTGGACCAGGAAAAGATCAAACAACATCTGCGCGAGCCGGCCTTAGCTTCAAACCAAGTACTACAAAGTGACCATTGAAATCTGCAAAATTCTATTGCAACTCGTCGTGATGGCAGGCAAATTGACCATCTTCCGAAGCCCGGCTAGTCGAAGTCGTCAGGACTTTTAGAGTGCTAGCCAACAACCGAGCATTTCAACCTGTGAATAACTCTATTCTGAGGGTACGTGACCATTTGCGTGTCTCTCGCCTTTTTTCTCTTAACCGTCTCTATCTTGTGCGTCTCTATCTTGCCCTTACAGCACTGCTGGTCGTACCGGTTAGCTGGGCTGATTCAAATCTACCCCGCGACGGCCTAATCATGCACTTGGAGAGTACCGCTGGCGTTCAGGTCACGGCCGGCACCGTCCAGCACTGGTGGGACCAATCAGGTTACGGGCAGGACATGCGCGGTAGCGGTCAAATCAACCTAATCCACAACACGCTAAACGGTCGACCGGTTATTGAGCTCAATGCCGCCAGCGAAAAGCTGGAACAGTTTCGCCCCTCCAGCTTGCCTGCCTATGGCAACGACAGAACGGTTTTTGTCCTCAGCGCGCCCTTCGATGTCGACGCCCAAATTGGCTATGGAACAAGCAATTGTGGCGAAAGCCTCATTATCCAGCACGAAGCCCGCGGGCACTCGAGCCTGTCAAGCGGTTGCGACAATTCGACCATGCATACCCAAGCTCAACGGTCTTCCGGCACCTGGCGCCTCAACGCCGCTATATTGAACGCTGGCACCTTGCACCACTTGCTGGATGGCAAGTTGGAAGACGCTCGAAACCGAATTTTGAATACGGGCATCGGCCCGTTCTTCGTCAAACTCAACCAAACCCCCACAAGCAACTCAAAACTGAGATTGGCCGCCGTACTGGTCTACAACTGGGCACTCGGGGTCGACGAAATTCAGAGAGTTCAGCGCTACCTCGGCACCACCTATTTTGGTAACAAAAACTACTTTGCTACACCACCCCACCTGCCGCTGGCCACCTTACCCGAGCCGGTAATGAACCTGAGTACAACAGCCCTTGCCAACGGCGCGACGGAGCTGCAATGGCGAGTGAGCTTCGCTGACGAGTGTGGCGCCAGCAACGGCTGGACCAGTTCGCGAGCCACATCCGGTAACCAGCAGGTACACCATGCCACCAACGGTTCAAGCTACGAGCTGAGTTGCTGGCACGCTAGTGCCAGTGCGACGGCAAACTTCACCCCAGACACCAACACCAATATGAGCTCGTACACGAGCTCAAGCGCTGCCACAGATCTGCGCCCAGTACGCATCAGCTGGCAGGGCATAGACACCAGTGCGGATCTGACGGGCTACCGGTTATTTATCGGCAATCGACCCAAAAATTACGATCAGACATTCAGACTGCCACGCACCGCCGATAACTCTCATACTCTGCAGTTACGACCCGGTACGTACTACTTAGCGATGAGCACACTGGGTAATCAAGGGCGTGAGAGCAGTCTTTCTGGCGAACTAACGATCAGCATTCGGTAGCGAGCCAAAGGAGCTCGCCCAACAAGCCTGAAAACTGCAGGTGGATAGCCGTAAAATCTGTCGGCGCAGCAGCCGCCAGACCGGCAACAGTGTGTTTTCTGAGCTCGCCTTTACTTCGCGGAATCAGGCCCCTATCTGTGCCTCAACCATGATAAAGTACGCCCTCCAGAAATCTCTCTCGCTGATTTTTTCCTTATTTTTCAGCAACTTAGAATTATTTTATTTTCATTTTAACCTAACAGCAGAAGTCCAAGCTCATGACAGACCTGAACCTGTACCGAAACATCGGCATTTTCGCTCACGTAGACGCCGGCAAGACGACTACCACCGAGCGAATTCTGAAATTGACAGGCAAGATTCACAAGATCGGTGAGGTGCACGATGGCGCTGCAACCACCGATTTTATGGAGCAGGAACAGGAGCGCGGCATCACCATTCAGTCCGCTGCGACCAGTTGCGAGTGGGACGGCCACCGCCTAAACATTATCGACACTCCCGGACACGTTGACTTCACTATTGAAGTCTATCGCTCGTTGAAGGTACTCGACGGCGGCGTTGGCGTATTTTGTGGCTCTGGCGGCGTAGAGCCCCAATCCGAGACCAACTGGCGTTACGCCAACGAGTCTGAAGTGGCTCGCCTGATCTTTGTTAACAAGCTTGATCGCCTGGGCGCTGACTTTTACCGAGTTGTAGAACAGGTCAAAAACGTGCTGGGCGCCAACCCGCTCGTCATGACCTTGCCTATTGGCGAAGAAGACGGTTTCTGCGGCGTTGTTGATCTGCTCGAAATGAAAGCTCACGTCTGGGATGACAGTGGCAACCCAGAAGCGTTCACCGTGGGTGATGTGCCCGCAGAACTAGCCGAGAAGGCCGCGGAATTCCGCGAGCAGATGGTTGAAACTGCGCTCGAACAGGACGACGAACTGATGGAGGCCTATCTCGAGGGCACCGAACCCTCTATCGCGGACCTGAAGAAGTGTATCCGCCGCGGCACCATCGCCCTCGACTTCTTCCCAACTTACTGTGGTTCAGCTTTCAAGAACAAAGGCATCCAAAATGTTCTTAACGCCGTTGTGGAATACCTACCGAACCCCACCGAAGTAAAGCCGCAGCCTGAAGTTGATCTCGAAGGCAACGAAACTGGCGTCTTCGCAGAAGTCTCGCCAGACAAGCCGTTCCGCGCACTAGCGTTCAAAATCATGGACGACCGCTACGGTGCACTCACATTTACTCGTATCTACTCTGGCAAGATCTCCAAAGGCGACACAGTACTCAACACGGCGACCGGCAAGAGCGAACGCATTGGCCGCATCATCGAGATGCACGCTGAAGATCGTATCGAGCTCGACTCGGCCACCGCGGGTGACATCATCGCGCTACTCGGTATGAAGAACACTCAAACCGGCCACACTCTGTGTGACCCCGTGAATCCGGCAACACTCGAACCTATGGTGTTCCCAGATCCAGTGATCTCAATCGCCATTTCGCCAAAAGATAAGGCGGGCGCTGAGAAGATGGCAATGGCGATCAATAAGATGATTCGCGAAGACCCCTCGTTCCGCGTCGAAACCGACGAAGAATCTGGCGAAACCATCATCAAGGGCATGGGCGAACTGCACCTCGACATCAAGGTCGACATTCTCAAGCGCACCCACGGTGTAGAAGTGAATGTGGGCAAGCCGCAGGTGGCTTACCGCGAAACCATCACTCAGGTCACTGAAGACAGCTACACCCACAAGAAGCAAACGGGTGGTTCTGGCCAATTCGCCAAGATCGATTACTTGATCGAGCCTGGTGAGCAGAACAGCGGTTACGAGTTTGAGTCAAAAGTATCAGGCGGTAACGTACCGCGCGAATTCTGGCCTGCCGTTGATAAGGGCTTCCGTAAATGTATGGCCGAAGGCATCCTTGCCGGCTTCCCGCTGCTAGACGTAAAGGTCACGCTGCTCGACGGTGGTTTCCACCCGGTAGATTCCTCAGCGGTTGCCTACGAACTGGCTGCGCGCGCCGCCTATCGCCAGAGCATTCCGAAGGCCGGACCACAGCTGCTCGAGCCGATCATGAAGGTTGACGTCTACACCCCCGAAGATCACGTGGGCGACGTTATTGGCGACCTCAACCGTCGTCGCGGCATGATCAAGAATCAAGAGCCAGGCACTACAGGCGTACGCGTCAAATCCGAAGCGCCGCTGTCGGAAATGTTTGGTTACATTGGCGATCTGCGCACCATGACCTCAGGTCGCGGTCAATTCTCAATGGAGTTCTCGCACTACGCAGCGTGCCCGAACAATATTGCTGAGCTGGTGATTCAGGAAACTAAAGAGCGCAAGGCTGCCAAAGCCAAGTAGTCGCCTAAAATGGCTCTACGCATCGGTCTGATCTCAGACACACACATCCCGGAAGCCCGGGACAGCCTGTGGCCCCAGATAGCTGATGCATTCAACGGCGTGGATATGATCTTCCACGCTGGCGACATCCACGACCTGTGGGTACTCGACGAACTCGAAAAAATCGCGCCGGTGTACGCTGCGCGCGGTAACGGCGAAGACGGCAGCGGCGGACGCCCTGTACAACCCCAAGACAAGCGCGTGCAATACGCCTGGTCCCTAGAACTTGAGGGGCTCACTGTCGGTCTAACTCACTACGTTCCTGTACCGGAACGCCCCCCAAATTTCACATTGGCACGCTGGATCGAACGCTTCTTTCCCGACAAGCGCCCGGATGTCATTGTGTCTGGAGATACCCATCAGGAACGCATTATGACGATTGATGGCGTGTACTGCGTTAACCCCGGGTCAGCACTCTACCCACACAACTACGACACCCAGTACGGCACCATTGGCTATCTGGATTTGGCAGACGGCAAAGCACAAGCCAGTGTGTTCTTGCTCGTGGAAGACGGCATTGTGCCGTTTGACTGGGATAATCCGCCAAAGTGGCAGATTCGCCGGAGTTAAAATGAGTCGGGCTTAAGCGACCCCAGCAACTGCCAGAAACCTACCCTGGGCATCCCGCTCAACCGCGTGGGCCTCAAGTACCGCGTCAGGATGGATACCACCCTGCAAGTGCGGAAACAGCTCCGTATTAGTTACATCAAAATTTGCCGGTTTGTCACCCACTGGCGCCGTACCTTCAAAGACCACCTCCACACCGGTTGCGGCAAGACTCGAGATAGTCATACGCAAGCACAGCCAGTCACCCGGCACGTCCGTATAGAAGTGATTCGCTACCATCAGCAATTTGCTTGAGTTGGCCGTACCATGAGTAAACCCGTCCTGCTCGTAGGTGGGTGGAAAATACACTGCAGAATCGCCAACCGCGGCGGCCCAAAGGTCGGCCTGAACCAGATGAAAAAGAAACTCGTGAGCGGTGTGCGCATCATTCGACAATGGAAACTACCTGTTAAGTCTTGACCTGCAGTATAACTCGACCAAATTGAAGACGCAGAGCAACCGCTACTGCAGCAATTACTGCAGTAGGGACTCTTCGATGGGATGAAACACATCTGCCGCGCGCACAAGCGAGTCAGCCGTTAGCGCCGCAACCCCGTAGACGTGGGTTTCAACTGCGTATTTGGAACTTACCCGCTTTAGCAGCAGGTCGAAGTCACCGTCACCCGACAGCAGCACAATCGCATCAACATCGGGGGCCTGTTCCAGCACGTCGATCGCAATCCCCACATCCCAGTCGCCTTTGGCCGAACCGTCGCTACGCTGAATGTAGGGTTTCAGTTTTACCTCAAAGCCAATATGGCGCAGAGCGTCCTGAAATTTCTCTTGGCCGGGGTTATTGCTGTCGATTGCATAGGCAAACGCACAGCACACCTCGCCTATCCCCTCGAGCTCTTGCCATAATGCACGATAGTTAAACTGCTGTGTCCACTCCTGACGGGTGGTGTAATAGATGTTCTGCACATCCACAAAAACGGCAAGACGTTTCATTGCTGGCCAAAGAGCAAAAATTCAAGCAGATTATAGGTGATTGAACCCAGCAAAGATGAGATTCCAGCATGCCTGCAAAAATTGACATCGAAACCTCGGCCGAAGAAACCAAGCACGGTTGGCGCGACCTGGACGGGTTCATCGGCCCTTACCGTCCCGGTAAAGGCCCACGCACTGATCCACGAGGTGAGTTCCCGACGGGGCCAGCCCTCGGTACCAGATTGCCCGATATTCGCAGCCTTGATGCCAACGGCGAACCATTCGATCTACATGCAGCGCGCAGCGACAAACCCGCCATCGTGGTGTTTTATCGCTCTGCCGTGTGGTGACCCCCCTGTCGCTCGCAGCTCGTTGAGCTGCAACGTAAACTTGAAGACATCAAAGCCGAAGGCTGCGAGCTGTTTGCAATCAGCTACGACGAGGTTGATGCACTAGAAGATTTTCAGGCCGCCTACGACATTGGCTTTCCGCTATTGTCCGACCCAAAGTCTGCTGTGATTCGACAGTTTGGCATTCTTAACACGCTAATCGCGGAAGACGACCACCCGTGGTTTGGCATCCCGTTTCCAGGCACCTATGTGCTCGATGCCGATGGTGTGATCACCCACAAGTTTTTCGAAAACAATCTGGCGTTGCGGGCTGGCCCGGAACAGCTGTTACGTGCGCTCCGCGGTGAGTCTCCAGTGATAGAGACATCGACAGCAACGTCTTCAACTCCCACGTCAACTCCCACTTCAGCAAGCTCAGACGCAGAGCCAACCATCACCTTTGATGGCGATCAACTGGCTGTTAGTGTGTTGCGCGATCTAGTCGTGAGCTTTCAGGTTCCGCCCGGCCGACACCTTTACGCCAGTCCTGCCCCCAAAGGCATGGTTGCCGCCAGCGTCGAGCTCGATCACATCTCTAAGCTGGTGCAGCGACCTGTCCAACAACCACCCAGTCATGAGCACACCATGGCGAGTACCGGTGAACGTTTTGCCGTTCACGATGGCCGCGTTGAATTCAGAATTCCCCTCACGGTGAACGGTAACGTCACCGCTGTCTCTGACAGTCAGGCGCCGTCAATGACGGTTACTGGCAAGATTAGCTGGCAGATGTGTGACGACGAGGTGTGTGATGTACCGCAACAGCAAAGCTTCGAATTGACACTGCCGGTGCAGGGCGCTGTCGTTTCAGAGATTATGCTTGAGCCAGACGGCAAGCTGATAAAAGCGATGAATGCAAAAGCGCACTTTCAAAAGTTGGCTAGCCGCCATAGCTAAACAATTAGGTGCCCGCTTGCTGCTGCTCGAGTGGCGATGTTGCCGGATCGAGCAGCTTCAGCTGCTCGAGTAAATTGCCGGCCTCGGAGATTCCGACAATATAAACCATGCGCTCGGTCACCTTGCCTTCGGCATGTAAAGCACCCGCCGGGATGATCAACTTATCGCCAGGGCCCAGCGGAATTTTTTCACCAGAGGCGCCAAGCACATAGCTTGATCCTTCAAGAACATAACCGCAGTTATCGCAATCATGCCAGTGTAGAGGAAGCTCCCCCATCCGTTCGGACACATAGGTCGTTGGCCACAGATCCTGGCGTGCAATGTCTTCCAACACCTCGGCTTTAGTGGCGAAAAAGTTGTGCTCAACCCGCATCGGGCCCGGCTCTAGTGCCATGTTTACCTCTGCTACATATTCATCTAGGCCTATTCCACCCGAGATGTTCCAATCACCGCGTTTACGAACCCATCGGCCAGCTCAGACAGAAATAGTAGCCGGTTGTCGAGCCTAGCGCACTTCGGCTGCCATCATCCGTCGGTGCCAGCGTCATTTGCCCCGTTATAATCAATAGCTGCACTCAATAGTTGCACTCAATAACTGCTTGCCGTTCACAGACAGGCCGTTAAGGTTAGCGCGCTCGCCTCAAATGACACTTGGACCCCGCTATGACACGCGTTCGCGACTGCTTCACTGCCTCGGCGGTACTAACAATCAGCCTGCTGAGCACCACAGGACACGCAGATGCACTCGACGACTGGTATCTGAGCGGCGGCATCGGTTGGGATTATGCAAACAGCGTTGATCTCGATTCATCCGACGCACGCATCGACTTCGATCGTGGTGTGTTCCAGTTCACCGGCGCAGTGGGCAAGCGACTCAACACTAGCTGGCGGGCAGAAATTGAGTACTCCGTGCACGAGAATGCACCGGAGATTTTGTTTGGTAGAACCCCCGAGCTAGAACTCGACCCTGACCGCACCGATCTGATTTCGGCAAACAGTCTCATGCTGAACGCCGTGCGTGACTTTCAGATTGGCGATGCGTTTCAGCCCTACCTCGGCGTCGGCGTGGGCGCCAGTAAAGTTGAGCTAGGTTTTGCCGATATGCCGGTCGATGGTCTTTTTGTACAACGACCGCGTCGCGAAGTGATCAATGACAGTGACACACGCTTTGCAGCGCAGATTTTTGCCGGGTTCACCGTACCCGTAACCCAGCATTTCGACCTCGCCGCCGACTACCGATATCTGCATGTGCCCGATGTTAGCCTCGAAGAGATTGACGGGTCTGACCTTAGGTTCGACCACGGCGTGCAGTCTGTCTGGCTGCACCTGCGCTATCACCCCACGCGCAAGCGCACTCACAACGCACAACCAACCAGCAACACGACAAACGGATTCTTCATAACGGGACAGATTGGCGGAGGGTTCGCAGAAGATCTAGGACGTGAAAATTTCCCAACCATTGATGCATTCGACCCAGGGCCGGTCGCAATTGCAGGGCTCGGCTACGACTGGCAACACTGGCGAGTAGAGCTAGAAGCGGGCTATCGCAACAATGATGTTGAGGTTGTCGAGCTGGGCCCTGACATCGGCGAAGACGCGGCCAGCGGCGACATGCAGACCACCACATTAATGGCTGGCGTGAGCTATCGATTTCGATCCAACGCCTTGATTCGACCATTTGTTGGTCTTAGTGCTGGCCTGCTAAGAGCAAAATTTGACGTCGAGGGCTTCGGGTTTTGCAGCAATTTTGTTTGTCGTGAAGAACGTACAGAGGAGTTTGTCGACGGCACAGAGAATACCGGCGTCGTCCAGATAAAAGCAGGTGTCGACGTAGCGCTGACAAAGGCCTTGAAATTCAGCGCTGATTATCGCTATCTGGTGTCAACAGACATCGACCTACCTCGACCGGATGGCTCCCGCTTCAAAGGCAACCTAAAGCACACCGCGGTGCTTGTTGGACTGCGGTATTTTCCTGGACGTCGTTAACGCCAGTTAGATTGGCCTGACATCGCAGCCTAACTGTTGCCACAACAATTGAAAGTTACCTGATTGCACTCTTAAAATAGCGCGGTGAACAGGCTGCACTCATCATCCCGCGCTTTTCTCAGCGCACTTTTCACTGCAGCAATTCTGTTGCGGGTCGCTGTGCCTGCCGGCTACATGCCAACCAACATTGGCGACGGCTGGTATCTGCAACTCTGCCCTGAGGGCATGTCCGCTCAGGTTATGGGCGCACTGTTTGGCAACGAACACGCACACCATCACACAGAGACTGGCAATGCCTTTACCCAATGTGAGCTCGGCGGCGGTCTAACTGGTGAGGCGCTGACGGGCCTGACACTTGATGTCGCTGCGACCTTTAAACAGCTTAGTTTTTCTACTCCATCCACAGTTTGGTTGGTTCCGACCAATGTCTTGCGCCGCTACCACCCTCGCGCACCACCGTCTCCAGTTTGATTTAGCACCACCAATAAACCAATCAAATCTGGAGTTCATCATGAACACACTGACTACCGCCTGTGCGGTGGCTTTTGCCGCCTGCGCGCTTTCTGCCAATGCCGACACTAGACCCGATTCCCATGCCCCGATCAGTGTCATGGGGGAACACACCCACAAAAAAGGTGAGCTGATGTTCTCGTATCGCTATATGCACATGTCGATGCAAGGCAGCCGTGACGGCACCTCAGCAATCTCACCCGAAGAAACGGTGAGCACAGTAGCCAACCGCTTCGCCGCCCCCCCAACCTTGAGAATCGTGCCCGTCGACATGACTGTGGACATGCACATGGTCGGCGCCATGTACGCCCCTAGCGACTCGATCACGCTCATGGCCATGAGCAGCTACATCACCAAAGAAATGGACCACATAACGTTTATGGGCGCCGCCGGCACCACCCAACTGGGTACCTTCACCACCAAAACAGACGGCATTGGCGACACCAGCCTCTCAGCGCTGATTCGCCTCCCTGGTGAGCGACTACACGCAACACTAGGCGTGTCTTTACCCACGGGAGACATCGAGCAGACCGACGACATTCTAACGCCCATGAATACTCGCCCAACGCTGCGTCTGCCCTACCCCATGCAATTGGGCTCGGGCACATACGACCTCATCGCCGGTCTCACCTACAGTGGTGATAACGGCTCATGGGGCTGGGGAGCCCAATGGCGAAGCCTGTTTCGATTCGGCGAGAACGATGAGAACTATACGCTGGGCGACGAACACAGAATGCAAGGCTGGATCAGCTACCTTGCTCATCCATCACTGAGCCTATCCGGCAGAGTCGGCTATTTTGATCGGGGCAATATAGACGGCATAGACTCCGCCATTAGTGGCCCCGTGCAAACGGCGGACCCCGATCGTCAGGGCGTGCAACGTGTGGACGTCGGTCTCGGCGCTAACTTTTTGTTTCCTGGGGCTCGTCATCGACTGGCGCTGGAAGCCAGTGTGCCCATTGCACAGGACCTCGACGGTCCGCAGCTGGAAACCGACTGGTCACTGACCCTGGGTTGGCAATTGGCGCTGTAGGCGAAGAACAATTGAGGGCTGGTGACACGTTGATAGTATGCTAACGCTTTCAACTGTAGCCGCAGGGACGTTGTTATGAGCCGACCCGATTTTGATCACATCGATGCCGACCTCCGGGATGATGTGCGCCATCTGGGCAAACTGCTTGGCGAAGTAATTGCCCAGGATCAAGGCTCTGATGCTCTTGCCGCCATTGAACAGGTGCGGGCGCTGGCAAAACAGGCCCGCGCCCAAGCGACGACCGACCAATCTGACTGGAGCGCCCTGAGCGCGTTTCTGGCGGATAAAAGCGATCAACAACTCGTCACCATCGCCCGTGCGTTCAACCAGTTTCTGAACCTTTCAAACATCGCTGAACAGGCACACGCCGCACGCAACCCACCCCCAGCGCTAAGCTTGCCGAAGAACAACGCGTTGAGTGAGGCCGTAGCCGCGCTATCCATCGAGCTCGTTCTCACGGCCCATCCCACCGAAGTGTTGCGGCGTACAATGATTCAAAAGTACGACGCGATAGAAGACAGCCTGCACCAGAAAGATGAACCAGGCGAACAACACACCTTGCAACGCCTGGTCGCAGAAAGCTGGTACAGCGACGAGATTCGCCAGACCCGGCCTACACCACAAGACGAAGCGAAGTGGGGTTACGCCGTTATTGAGAGTTCACTCTGGCAGGCACTGCCGGCTGCTGTTCGGGAACTAGATAGTGCACTCGCCGAACACAGCCTGCCTCCGGTACCACTGCAGGACACCCCTCTACGCATCGCCACATGGATGGGCGGAGACCGGGATGGCAATCCAAACGTCACCGCCAAAATCACCGAAGAAGTATTGATGCTCGGCCGCTGGATGGCTGCTGACCTGTTTCTGCGGGACCTGGATGCCTTGCAGGCGTCACTGTCCATGACCCACTGCAACGATCAGGTGAAGACACTCGCCGCAGGCGCAAGCGAGCCTTATCGCGCCGTAGTTAAAACCATAAAAGAAAAAATGCAGCATACCCGCGACTGGGCTGAAGCCCGGGCTGCAAAACCCGATGGCGGAATTCGCGCAAGTGATGAAGCCTCACAGGCGCAGGTGTTTTGGCAATCGACAGAGCTGTTTGATCTGCTCCATACGCTATACGTTTCGTTGCAAGAATGCGGCATGGAAGCAATCGCTCAGGGACCGCTACTCGACTCGGTACGCCGAGCCGCCGCCTTTGGCAGCACATTGACTCGCCTAGATATTCGCCAAAGCTCAGATCGACACGCTGATGCCTTTGATGAACTGACTCGCTACCTAAACAACAACGCCGAGAGCGGTGGCTACAACGACTGGAGCGAAAGTGATCGCTGCGCCTTTCTACAGAAAGAGTTAGAGAGTAAACGTCCACTGTTTCCAGAACGTTGGCCCGCAAGTGCGCAAGTGCGGGAAGTCCTGGATACCTGTGCATTGATTGCCCGCCTGAACGCCGCGGGCATTGCACAATATGTCATCTCAATGGCCGGCAACCCCAGTGATGTGTTGGCGGTAATACTGCTGCTCAAAGACGCTGGGCTCGAACATGATTTACCGATTGTACCCCTGTTCGAAACGCTCGATGACCTGGAACGTGCACCCGACACACTCGACGCATTGTTAAGTAACGCATGGTACCAAAACTACTGCAACGCCAATCAGCAGGTCATGATCGGCTATTCGGATTCTGCCAAAGACGCCGGTCAGTTTGCTGCCGCATGGGCCCAGTATGAGGCGCAAGAAAAGCTGGTAGACGTTGCCAATCGTCACAGCGTAGACCTCACACTGTTTCACGGTCGCGGCGGTGCCGTTGGTCGCGGTGGCGGTCCGGCACAGGCCGCGGTTCGCTCACAACCACCGGGGTCAATCAACGGTCGGCTGCGAGTCACCGAACAAGGCGAAATGATTCGCTGGAAGCTGGGTACACCGGCACTGGCTCGCGAGAGCCTGACGGGGTACGTCAGCGCTACTCTCGAATCAACGCTCAACCCGCCCATTGCACCGGAAGCAGATTGGCGCCAAGCCATGACCCAAATGTCAGCCAACTCACTGGCGGCCTACCGAGCCACCGTTAGGGATGATCCAGGGTTTCTGGGGTTGTTTCGCTCACTGACTCCAGAACGCGAACTCGGCATTCTGGCTCTGGGTAGTCGCCCTGCACGCCGCGCCGCCACCGACGACGTTGCCAGTCTGAGGGCTATTCCGTGGGTGTTTGCCTGGACACAGATTCGACTCATGTTGCCTGCATGGCTCGGCACCGAACAAGCGCTGGCCGCCGGCACCAACAAAACACTCGCCCCACAACAGCTCAAACAACTAAACGAGATGTTACGCTGGCCGTTCTTTCGTATGCAAATCGACATGCTGGAAATGGTGTTGGCAAAGTGCGAACCCAGCCTAACCCGGCACTACGCAATCAAACTGCTGGGCGACGCATCGAACGAGGCTGTTGAGCAACTCTGCGCGCGATTGGCAAGACTTAAGCAAACAGTGCTGGCGCTACGCCAGAACGCCGAATTGCTAAGCGGCGATCAACCGCTTGCAGAGTCGTTGGCTGTGCGTAACACCTATCTCGACCCACTTCATCTTCTGCAGGCCGAGTTATTGGCCCGTTACCGCAAGGACGAAAACCCTGAATCTGACGTCGCTCGAGCGCTACGTGTGACCATGGCTGGAATTTCCAGCGGGTTGCGTAATACGGGTTAGCTAGTTTCGCTCATGATCTGCAGGCGCGCAGGCCAACACCGAGTCTTCGTTGCGAGGCACTATACAGGTGCCATTCACGTCGCCGCGTCGACCGCTAAAGCCACAGTTCGCGCCCTCTGACAGATCGGAACAGGCTTCTAGTGCCTCCGCGGGGGCTTTCGGCGGCGGACCCCGTCGCTGACCACGCTCCTCACCATCTTGGGTGGGTGGTTGTGCACTCACTCCGCCGGTAACAATGACCAGAGTTGTAAGACTTGCGAGAGAAAGCTGGCGAATGACTTTGGCAGACAACATCAGTGGGCTCCTGTTCACTTGAAAGTGGGGCTACTGTGCCTGTTGATTGTGGAGTACTGCCGCAAGAAATGTGCAGTTCCAAAGCAGTTATCGAACTAGGCGTTCGCGCTCCGTCGATTAATAAGCAAAACCCCAACAAGAATCACCCCACCGACACAGCGACTAACCAACGATGGATAAACCAACAGCCCAGCGGCAACAAAGCCAACCCAGCGTTGCCAACTCTGTAGTCGATGAAAGGCAAATCCTTCAATCGCAATCGCCAACGCGACAATAAGCAAGGCACACCAGAATGCGCCCTCCAGCGCCCCGCCCCAGCCGTTGTCTGCGGTTAGCAGCAGAGGCGAATACACCATCATTAGCGGCACAATAAACAGACCTTTGGCGAGCTTGACCGCCTCAAATGCTGACGCCATTGGTCGTGCACTCGCGATGCCAGCGCCGGCAAATGCAGCCAGCGCAATGGGCGGTGTGACATTTGAGGTTTGTGACAGCCAAAATATCACCATGTGCGCAGCAACCAATGCCATACCCATCTCCTGCAAAGCAGGCGCTGCCATCACTGACAACACAATATAGGCCGCCGTTACCGGCAACCCCATACCCAGAATCAATGCTGCTACGGCAATAAGGACAAAGGCTAACCACAGTCTGCCGTCTGCAAGCGACAACACAAACTCCGTGAACTGCAGACCCAACCCGGTTTGTCCAATCACCCCGACAACAATGCCAGCAACGGCACAAGCGCATGAAATAGGCACAGCCATCAGCGCACCGCGTTGCAGCGCGGTCACAATCTGTTTATAGCCAATTCGTGTGTGCGCGCGTAACAGTGCAGCAACCACAATAGCGAGACACCCACTCGCCCCAACCAAAACTGGCGAGTAACTCATCAACAACAGTGAAGTGATGAAAATAAGTGGCAACAAAAAGTGAGCGCCATGAGCCATAACCGAAAGCGCACTCGCCCGCTCGCTCATTCCTTGCATGCCGCGCTTTGCGGCAATCAAGTGTACGTAGAGCAATGTAGAAAAAAAGTACAGCAGGGCTGGGAGCAACGACATCCAAACAATGTCGCTGTAACTCGTGCGGGTAAACTCCGCCATCACAAACGCACCCGCGCCCATAACCGGCGGCATGATCTGGCCGCCTGTTGAGGCAGCGGCTTCAATCCCCGCCGACTCTTCGGGCGAATAGCCAAGCTCTTTCATCATAGGAATGGTCAACGAACCTGTGGTTACCGTGTTGGCAATCGCCGAACCCGATATAGACCCCATCGCAGCAGAGGCCAATACGCTCGCTTTCGCCGGACCACCGCGATATTTCCCTGCCGCCGCGAACGCTAGGTCAATAAAAAATTTCCCCGCGCCGGTAGACTCCAGAAACGCGCCAAACAACACAAACATAAACACCGCGCCGGCAGCGATACCCAGTGGCGAGCCAAATAGCCCTGCACCGGTGAATACCTGAAAGCGCACAATGCGCTCAAACGAAAATCCGCGGGTAGCCAATGCATCAGGCAGCAGATTCCCGAACGCGGCATATGCGAGAAACACCAGGCCAATGATCATCATCACCGGCCCAATAGCACGGCGAGACAGCTCAAGCGTCAGCGCGATCAACGTCAAGCCTGCCGCATAATGCACGGTCGACAATCCGTTTAAGAGATGATCGATACCACGATAGTCGAAGTTGAGAACAACAAAGGTGGCCCAAGCAGCAATCGCAGCAAAGAGGTAATCGATAAACCGCAGCGAACGCAAAGCGCTCAATGGATACACCAAAAAGCCAAGCACCAGCACCCAGCCGAGGTGGGCCGGACGAAAGTAGGTTGCACCCTGCACTGCGAGCCAGTGCGGAAGGTATTCCGCAGGCACAAAGCCCGCAACGGGCTGCCACAGCTGGTAGAGGCTAAGTAGCGCGGCCATAACCACAATGAGTAAAGAGGTTTTTCCAGCCGCTGGTGTCTTGGCCAAATCCATGTCAGTCATTGCAATTCAAATTGGCAACGCCGTGAAGCTTGGCATCAGCCAGAAAGCGCTGGGCCCCAGAGTGCAACGGCACGGCTTTCATGCGTGCAGCATTCGCCGGCACACTGAAACTGGCCGCAGAAACGATCTGCTGTAACTGCGGTTGCTGCTGATAGAGACTGCAAACCAACCGCCAGGCAAGCTCGTCGTCCATGCCTTCGTTAACCACCACTAGATTCCATATCGACAGCGTCAACACGTCTTCAGTCACGCCACGATAAGCACCAGCAGGAATGCGCTCCTGCACATACGCCGGGAACTGCGCATTGAGAGTGCTCGCCTCCTCTGGCGTCAGAGCAACAAGCACAACGTCCCGTGTTAGCGCTAACTCTTTAACAACGCCTATGCCTAGACCACCCACAACAAAGGCGGCATCAAGCACACCATCTTTCAGGCCATCAGCGGTGCCGGAGAAATTCAAATACTGAGCCTGCACATCACTCAGCGAGATACCAAGCCCAGCCAACACATTCTCGGCAGCAACCGCTGTACCCGAGCCAGGCGCCCCCATCGATACTCGCTTGCCCCGCAGATCTTGCGCACTGCTAATGTCAGAGTCCGCCAGCGCCACCAGATGGACATAATTTGGATAGGCTGCGAACAGTGTGCGAACCGGCAGAGGTTCCGAGAATCGGCCTACCCCTAGATAAGCGCTGGCAACCACGTCCCCCATCGCAATACCCACCTCGCTTTCCCCTCGAGCGACCTGAATAACGTTGATCATTGACGCACCGGTCACCTCAGCCTTCATGTTGACGCCGTCAAGCGTACGCGACCAGATAGACGCCAAACCACCGCCGTAGGGGTAGTAGATGCCACTCGGATTGCCTGTGGCAAAAGACATGGTCGTCGGCGAGCCGAGATTAAGTATAGGGTTAGCCTTAGGTTTTTCGCTACATCCAACAAGTGCTAGTAGCACCACAAGTGTTGCGTGCGCAATGAGCCGTCTGCTCCGCGTGCTATCGTCCTCGGCTAACATTGGCACACCCGTTCTCCCCGTGTTCCCGTCCATTCTAACTGAAGCCAGTGCATGACAGACCCCGCAAGCAGTTCACCCGGCCAATCCACGAGATTTCTTGGCTGGCGCATGGTAGCGGTCGCGTTCTTTGTAGATTTCATCGCAGTCGGGTTCTTTTTCTACTCCTACGGTGTGTTCTTCAAGGCCATCGCAGAAGAATTTGGCGACTCCCGCTTTGGCGTCTCCATCGGCATCATGCTGACTCAGATCGCGGGTGCCCTGGTAGCACCACTGATTGGCCAGGCCCTCGACCGCTACCCTCTGCGCAACGTGCAGGTTATCGGCGCCTTACTCATGGGAACAGGCTTTATCGGGCTTGGCTTTGTAGAGACTCAGCTGCAGTTTTATCTGGTTCTCGGCTTGTTTATTGGCTGCGGTGCAGGCGCCATGGGCCAACTCGCCACCTCCAAACTGGTGGCCAACTGGTTCATGAAGAAGCGTGGCACCGCCCTGGGTATCGCCGCCACAGGCATCAGTGCATCGGGCGTGGTCATGCCCGCCATCAGCGCCTGGATCATCCTCACTTATGGCTGGCGCGAAGGCTTTTTGATCTACGGCATTATTACACTCGTCGTGGTCGTGCCGTTGGTGTCGAAGTTTGTTATCTCGCGCCCAGAAGATGTTGGCCTGCTGCCAGACGGAGCGCCAAAGGGCACCGTTATGCCGCCAGCCTCACCACCCGCAAAGGTCAGGGAATTTCTCGGTAACAGCAACTTTTGGGCCCTGGTCACCGTGATCGGTTTGTTATTCTGTGTGCAGAGCGGCACGCTAATTCACTTGGTACCGCGCATTACCGATACAGGCGTGTCGCTCAGCGCTGCCTCTCTGGTGATGTCGGTAACCGCCGCATTTGGCATTGCGGGTAAGCTTATTTATGGCGCACTCGTAGATCGCTGGGATGTCCGTCGCGCACTGTGGCTTGGCATCGCCTTTCAGGTCGCAGGCCAACTTGTCATGCTGTTCATGCCGGGCTATTACCACTTCATGTTTGGTGCGGCCTTGTTTGGCTTTGGCATGGGGGGTGTAGTGCCAATGCAAGGTGCAGCGGTAGGAGCAGCATTTGGTCGCGAATCGTTTGGACGGGTGCTCGGCGCCATGCGACTGCCAATGGTGTTTTTGCAGATTCTCGGCACACCGTTTGCCGGCTGGGTGTACGACAGCACCGGCAGCTACGACCCGGCGTTTCAGGTCTTCCTGGGTGTGTATGTACTGGCTGCTATCGCCGTGCTAAGCATCAAAGTGAGGACCCGCTCGTCGGGGTGATCGAACGCTTAGCTATCGACAGGCTGGGCATGCAATGAATCGAGTTGTTCGTTCGACCAGATCTTGCGCAGAAATCTCGGGTTCTTGGAAGACATGTCTATCTGATAGAGACCCGTATCTTCACGAGCCGGCAACCCTAAAATCTCGCAGAGATTTCGCGCTAGCCACTTCTCGATTTTCAGTACGACCATTTTACGCCTGAGCCGACCCTGCACATCACGGTTCAACACCGTGGGCATGGTGTTGAGCGTCAAAATTTCGTCGATTGCCCGGTGCGCCATTTTCTCGCGCCCTTCATCACTGGCATAAAAGTGACTAACGGCAAAAATGGTTCGCCCTGGGTTCATTTGCCGCATGAATTGACACGACTGCACGACCGTTGAACCGGTACGCACCATGTCATCAAACAAAATAACGTCTCGGCCGGCAATCTCGTCAAACTTGGCTTCGCTCTCATCGTGCAGCTTTATCTCAACTTTGCGCTCACCAGAACGGTCTTTATCTAGCAGGATGAGCTTTGCGTTGGGCAGTTGCAGTCGCGAAAACATCTCTTTCACAAAATCACGGGCGCCTTTGTCAGGCGCACACAACGCAAGCCCGGCACCGCCGTCAGCGCTGTTCACGATATTAGAGTTCAGCAGGTAGTCGCAGTAGATATCGTAGGGAATCAGGTTATGAAATCGACCTTCGAACACTTCGGTGAACATCGCCTGCACTGAATGTGAATGGTTGTGGACGGTAAGGACACGGTCAACACCCGCCAATTGCAACATTTGCGCATAAAGCCGCGCAGTGAACGGCTGACCGTCAAATTTTTTCCGGTCTTTGTCATCACGGTCAAACAGCGTCTCACCCTGATTAGGCCCGGGCCCGCGATCTTGTGCGCTGTAAAACAAATCAGGTTCAACCAGCATGACTTGGGCGGCACCATTTTCTTTTGCGGCGCGCGCAATAAGCAGATTTCGCATGGCCAGATTCTGGCGGCTGACGACCCGACTAGAGGTGCTGACAATCACCACAGTTTTACCTGCTAGCTGGCGACCTATCGCAGAGAAATCGCGTTCATCCGAGATGAAGCGAGGGCAAAATTCGGTATTGGCGAACGTCTTCATGCTGATGAGGTCAGCAACGTCTTCGGCCTGCCCCACTGTGTACGCAACATCGATCGCAAAGGGATCATCGGAAGAATTCCCCACGATAATAACGTCGTCTGGCGCGATGGCGCTTGCTGCCGGCATGGGCAAAAAACTCGAAACGGCTGTGGGACCGCGAGCGTACGGAGGTTCGGGTGTTGGGGTCAATAGCGGGCTCACAATTGGGCATCAAAAGTACGCTAGGCGATGCTCCTGTCGCTGATTTCCTGTCGCAGCTCTGGAGGACGCGTGACCTTATTTGCAGCACCAGAAACGCTAACGCGCAGCGCACAAAAAATAAGGCAGCATTTTTGACCGACTTAAGAGGCTCTTCCACGAAAATACTTAAGTGTATGTTTTCTAATGGGAATTTACAGGGCTGTTACGGCACAAGGTGGCATCTAAACGCCTCAATCGGTAAATTTGTCTTCTATAGTTCTCTTAGGCCACTCGGGAAGTAGGTGCTTTTACAGGCGTGCCAGAACCCAGCTAAATGCCCCAATGTAATTCGCTAAGGATCAAGCGTTGAAAAATGAAGAACGCGTTACTGCTACACGCGCCAAGCTAATAGATGCCGCGATAAGCGCTCTCGCCGAGATCGGCTACCACCGCACCACCTTTGTCGAGGTGTCACGGCGCAGTCAACTCTCCCGCGGAGCAATCCATCATCACTTTGATTCAATTGCGGATCTGATGGCGGCTATCGTACAAGACCTTGTGCTTCGCATTCGGGCTGATGTTACGCAGGGATTGCAAGACATCGCTGAGGGCACTGATCCTTACGATGTCGGTGTTGATTTTTTCTGGGCGCAGATGAGTGGCCCTAACTACCTCGCGCTAAACCAGATTCGCTCGGCCATCACCACCGACCCTGAATTGCGAGAGGCCGTGTACGCGGACGTGACTGAGGGTACCCAATGGCTTGAACACCAGGCTAGCGAGCTTGTGAGCGAGAGCCCAGAGGCCCAAAACATAGATCCGACGATTATGCAGGTCGTGCTCACAACTCTCTCAGGAGCCGCCTCCTGCGACGCTGCGATGGGTACTCCCCAAGAAGACCCTGATCGCCTCAGGTTTCGCGCCACGCTAAAGCGAATGGCAAAGCGAGCGGTCGCGGAGAGCGCAGCGAGCAACAACCAGCCCGAGCACGCATAACCTAAAGGTTATGCGCAGCCAAGCGTCAGTTGCGCTAGGCCGCTGCAAATCCGTCCGTTCGCAACGCCTCCAACTCACCATCAAGCAGTTCAACATTGTCGAGCTGCCAGGGATGGAAGTCGGCTCTGAAAAACTGCCAAATTTCCGGATGAAAGGCTCGAATCAAGCCTTGTCGCCCCCACATCTGTCGCATGCCGTTCCACAACACTCGCGGACTGAATTGTCGGTCTTTAATAAGCAGCAACGAATGCCGCATGAAGGCTTCTAAGAAGAATCCCATGAGGACCTGAGCCATGGCAAAACGGCGCAGCCACAGACCGGATTGACTCCCCTGCTCAATACACTCCTGATACACGTCAAACGCGACAGCCTTGTGCTCGGTCTCTTCGATGGCATGCCAGCGCCAAAGTCGGCGCATTTCCGGCACCATCGGCTCCAGCCATAAATCAGAACGCTGCATGACTTGATCGGCAAACACCGCAGTCACATGTTCGGTTGCCACGGTGGATGCAAGGGCATAGCGCGGCAAATGCTTAGTGGTCCAGTTAAGGCCAGTGGCCGCAAACCGGTTCAACCTGTCCAGCACCCTAAATCCTTGCGCTGACAACAGTGCAGCATGCTCGTCATGCTCTTTGAAATGCTGGGCTTCCTGCTGAACAAAGGAACGCACCTGCTCACGTAACTGAGCATCGGAGATTGAATCGGAAAAATTCCGCACACTGCGAATGAAAAAGCGTTCGCCTTCGGGAAACATCGAGCTGATCGCGTTGAAGAAGTGCGACATGAATGGATCATTGTCGAACCAGTAACGGGGAGTGTTCGCATCAGGACCGCTGGGGCCTTTGCGCACGGGGATTGGTCTGTCGGCGACGTAACTGCTGGTCTGGCTCACGGCGGTTTGTCCTCTCAGGATGAAATACGGCTAGCCCTCCCCCGAAGACGGGGTCTGAGTGTTTGCATATAACAATGCCACTCTGACCCCTTGCTGCTGTACTAGAGCGCGACCTACATCAGGCCGTACTTGCGAGCCTCTGCACGACCTACAACCATGTGATGAACCTCATCAGGGCCGTCTGCCAGACGCAACGTACGCTGGCCAGTGTACATATCAGCCAGAGGCGTCCAGTTTGAAACGCCGGTGGCGCCATGCATCTGAATGGCCTGATCGATGATCAGACAGACCTTCTCAGGCACCATCGCCTTCACAGCACTCACATAAATGCGTGCTTCTTTATTGCCGAGCACATCCATCGCCTTGGCAGCACGCAGTACCATCAGACGACAGGCGTCGATTTCGATCCGAGCACGAGACACGATTTCAAGGTTTTTGCCCAACGCCAGAATTGGCTTGCCAAACGCCTCACGCGTACCGGCTCGCTTGATCATCAGCTCGAGCGCTTTCTCAGCCGCACCAATAGAACGCATGCAGTGGTGGATACGTCCAGGACCCAGGCGTACCTGTGAGATCTCAAAACCACGACCTTCGCCCAACAGCATGTTCTCTTTGGGAACGCGCACGTCGGTGAATTTTATGTGCATATGACCATGCGGCGCGTCGTCACGACCAAACACGTGCATTGGACCCAAAACTTCTACCCCAGGGGTATCCATGGGTACTAAAATCTGCGACTGCTGCTTGTGCGGCGCGGCGTCAGGGCTAGTTTTCACCATGGTGATCATGATCTTGCAGCGCGGATCGCCAGCACCTGAGATGTAGAACTTCTCGCCGTTGATCACCCACTCGTCACCGTCAAGAACGGCTGCGGTGCTGATGTTTTTGGCATCAGACGAAGGCAGACCGGGCTCGGTCATCGCATACGCTGAACGAATCTCTCCGTTCAATAGCGGCTTCAGCCACTGCTCTTTTTGCTCTTCGGTACCAACGCGCTCAAGCACTTCCATGTTGCCTGTATCGGGCGCGCTGCAGTTCAGGGTTTCTGATGCCAGCGGGAAACGACCCAACTCATTGGCGATATAGGCGTAATCGAGATTCTTGAGGCCTTCGCCGGTCTCGGCATCAGGCAAAAAGAAGTTCCACAGGCCAGAATCTTTGGCTTTTTGCTTGGCGCCTTCCAGCAGCTCAAGCTGTCGCGGGTGCCAGCTCCAGCGATCAGTCTTCTCGGCGTCGAGGGCGTGAAATTCTTCCTGGATAGGCTCAACGTTGTCTTCGCAGTGCTTCACCACAGCGTCCAACAACGGCTGCGCCTCCTCTCTCATGACCAGATTATTAAGATCTGCTTCCAAATTAGCTGATGCCATACGTCCTTCCTCTCATCCCTACACAGTCGTAAAAAGTTATTGTTACGTTGTCACGCCGCTCAGCAACAGGCCACGCAGGCCCACGTCGGTGCGCTCAAAATTCCCTTCGATAATACGCCACGGAGCGCAAATTTGCGCGGCCAAACCGGGGGTTTCTCAGTACAGATAAGCAACCGTTAGCATCAAAATAGAGCGATTTGTCGGTCATCGCCGATGACCTGGGCAAAGGTTAGCCCCATCACCTGCAACACCGGCTCTGCTACCGGCAGCACCTGTTTCTCCAGATAGTGCTCGTAATCGAGTTCGTGCTGCAGATTGTCTAGTGGCTCTGGCCCCGCGAGCGTTTGTCGATACGCAACAACCCGGGCATTGGGTTGTTTTGATAAGCGCGCAGCCGCCACGTGGGGCGGGGTGTTCGCGGTGTACGCCTGCGCCTTCTTGCGTAAACCCTTCCGGTAAGTGAGCTGATCGTCCAGCTCGCCGTTCCGCAACTGCGTAACCACGGTGTTCAGAAAATCGTCAACGGGCTGGTCGGCAAACAACCGCTGGTAGAGTTCACGTTGCACGTTTTTGGCGAGCGCAGTCCAGTCTCGACGGACCACCTCCATGCCCACAAAATCGAGCTGATCGGTCGGTGCGCCATAAATCGCACCCACGTAACGCTTCCGCGCGCCGCTCGTGCCGTGGCGCACGGCGGGTAAGAACAGCCGCACGTAGAGCTTTTCAAATTCCATCTCAAGACGACTGGTAACACCCCACTTTTGTTTGATGTGCATAGCCAGTTCTTGGGTTAACGCACTTGCCAGACCAGCGCTCTTGGCGTGGGCCGCGGCCGAGTCTATTGCGCCGGCACTCACAAATAGACTGTCGGTGTCGCCATACAAAACCTCAAATCCCTGAGCTTCAAACCAGGCTTTTGACCAAAGCAACAGGTAGCGTCCTTGTCCGGTGATCGCGTTGGCTATGTTGGGGTTATAAAATCGGCAGGCTGGCGTACCCAACACCCCATAAAAGGAATTCATCAAAATCTTAATGGCTTGGGACGCCACCATGTTGCCCGTCTTTTTCGCATGAGCCCTGCGAGGGAACAACTCATCCAGCATGGCGGGCAAGATACCAGGCTCGCGGGTGAACCAGGCGTTACCCGGCAGGTCGATCAGGTTATCACCAGCCTGTTCCGAGAAACCAATGGGATCAATGTTGAACGTGCGAATAATACTCGGATAAAGGCTCTGAAAATCGAACACCCAGACGTTTTCGTGCATGCCCGGAGTTGATGGCAATACATGACCACCCGATGAGGCGACATGCACACGGGAATCGCCAGACTTCACCGACGGCGCCACAACACCCCGTCGATACAGCTCCGCCAGATATAAAAAATCAAACGAGGCAATGCTTGCAGACACCCTATCTGGCGTCATACCGGTGAGCATGCTGCGCTCAACCGCCAGTGTCACCAGATCAAGCTTTTCGACAATTTCGAGCGCAAGGCGTGAGTCTGTGCGCGCGTATAGCGCAAAGTCGTCCAAGTTATCTCGATGACCATCAACGATTTCGGCCACGCGATCACGCACGTCGCCGTGTAAGGCCTTGCCTTCCCCAAGTACGTGCAGTGCCACGGCGTTTAGCGAATATTCGTCGAGCTTAATGAACGCACCGCGCACGAGATCTATACCATCGAGCACCAAACGACCCGGAATACTGGCCTGACCGCTACCAAAATAGCCCTCGGCACTGCGAATGCGCATGTCGCCCGGCCCCCGACCCAATGAAAACCCAAGCCCAAGACGCGACGCCACGCCGTGCAAAAACGTCAGATCAAAATCAATGACATTCCAGCCGGTAATAATATCCGGATCTACGCGTCGCACGAGATTGGTAAAGTGCCGCAGTGCCGCCCCCTCAGTGGTCACACCAATAGCCCGCTCAGGCATCGGCCGTTGCTCCGCATCCACTATCACCACTTCATCCACACCACAGCCGTAGCAAGAGATAGCAAGCAACCGTTGCGTGCGCGGATTGGTTTCAATATCAAAGGCGAGAACTTGCGGTGCAATTCGCGCGGTTGACGGCAGTAACTCCGGATTGTCAAAACACAGATCAACACCCTGCCCCGGCATCGGTTCGCCGATAATACGGCAGCCACCCTGGATACCACGATCGATTAGGTAACGCACTGCGAAGCGCACGTCGGCCTCGTAAGTCGGCACCCGGGATTGATGCAGTCGATCGCGCAACGGTGGCGCTTCCTGAGGTACGGGAACGTTCACGCGACTCACTGGAGTCCCGGAAAAACTAACGAGAGAACTAGGCTCTACCGCATCGGGCGGTAATGCAGAGTGGTCACTGGCGCTGGCTGGTATATAGAAATGGGGCGTCTCACGTGAATCTCGAACCAGAAAGGTTTCACCGGTAGTTAAACGACCGAACAGATGCACCACCGGCCGGCTGTCAACCAGTCGGTAGCTCGCTTGCAGAATAAAACCTTCCATGCCAAAGATTCTCTCCCGCGAGGCTGAGTTTTACTACTGACAGACTGGCCGGCTATGAACTGGGGGAAAAGGTGGGTATCGCGTCAGTGTTCGACTGAGCGCTGGTAAACCGCCAGAGTCTGTTCGGCAATTAGATCCCAATCGTATTTTTCAGTAATCGCGAGCGCACCAGCACGATCTGCCTCACTCCAGGTGTTCCGAGAAGCCTCGCTCAGTAAATCCGCAAGTGCTGCAATATCGCCGAGACCAAAAAACTGTCCCGCCGGTAATGGCACTTCAAGATTGGCCGGAATATCGCTGGCAAACGCTCGTAGCGAGTAGCTCAGGGCTTCCAACAGTGCGATTGGCAATCCCTCATGTGACGATGGCAACACAAACGCGCCAGCGTGGGTCAGAATCTCTTGTAGCGCCTTCCCGGTCTGAAAATCGGTCAGAATAATTTGGGGATTGGCGAGCGCTGCTGCGCGCAGCTGATTTTGATAGTCGTCATCTGAATCCAACGCGCCCACAAGCAGCAGGTTCCAGCCGGCTGAACTGGCATCGCTGGCTTCGAATGCCTGCACCAGATCCAACTGCCGCTTCTCGGGCACCAGTCGGCTCACCTGTACTACGTATTTACCGGGTGATACGCCCTGGGCAACCAACCAATTCGATGTCTTACTTCGCGTTGCCGGCGGAACGCCATTTGGAATCAAGTCGCTAGAACGCTGGTGCTTGGCCTCCACCAACTGTTGAATCGTTTTTGAGATCACAATGCGAGATTGCGCCCATCGCATGCCTAAGCGCTCGCCCGCCCGCAGTATCCAGCTGGGGAAACGTGCCCACTTTTCTCGGTCATAATCGGGTCCATGGTGAGTCACCACCACGTTAAGTCCCGCTAGCCGCGCCAGAGGAACAAATAAGGCCGGACCTACTGCATGCACATGAAGTACATCAGGACGTTTAAATACAGCCATCAATACGGCGAGAAAGCTGTGCACAAAAGTTTCAAGCTTTGGGTGCGCGGGTGTCCAGAGAGACGTCAGCGTCACGCCTTTGTGTTGAGCTGGCTTATCCGGTCCCCAATAAGTGCTGCGTGTTATCACTTCAACTTCAACACCAAGTTGCACCAGACGCGGGTACAGATTTTCGGAATGCGTTTCGATACCCCCCTGGATATCTGGAAAGCCGCGCAGCCCTACCACCAGTACTTTCACTGTACTGTTCCAGAATCAACTGTAGGGCCGCGGCCTAAACCCACGCCCAAATTCGAAAATACGTCCTGCAGGTGCTCGAAATGTCGAGCTGACGAATAGGCATCACTCACCCATTCGCGTGCTGTGCGGCCATGTTCACGAACCACCGCATCGTCCAAGGCCGCATAGTCAGCCAACACCTGTGCGAGCGTGTCTACGTCTTCGCTAGGAAAGATGCCTCCCGTCTCGCCGTCACGAATCATTTCCGGAATACCACCGACGTCGGCACCCAGCACGGGTGTTCCGAGTGCGTAAGATTCGAGCACGCTCATTGGCCCGTTTTCATACCACTCTGAAGGTAGCACCACGGCTCGCGCTTCACGGACAATATTGTGCAGATCAGCACCGGTCTGATAACCGCAAAATTCAACGTCAATACTCAGCGTCGCAGCGGCTGCTTTCAACGCTTCGTCCTCAGGACCCGTACCCACTAATTTCAGCTTCACACCAGCTTTTGCAGCCGCCTGCAGCAACGTACCCACACCCTTTTCTGGAGCAAGCCGCCCGAAGTAGAGAAAATAGTCGCCGGCGTTCTCACCAGGTTCAAAAGCGTTGGCGTCAACAAAGTTCGGTACATGCACCATCTTCGCGGGGTCCACCCCCCACTCGGTGAGTTTGGTCTTAAAAAACTCGCTGGGAACGATGAACGTGTCGACACACTTATCATAGGTACCCAGCATTCGATGCAAGCTGGATTCAAGGTAGACCACCGTCGACAACGCCAACGAATTCTTAACGCAGCGGTGCTTAATGACATTACGCAGCTTGCCACCCTTACAGCGCTCACAAATCCCATCACTGGCGAGCATCTTGTACGACGGGCATGCGAGCTTCAGATCATGCAGCGTCATAACCGTAGGTATGCCCCGGGACCTAAGCGTCGATAGAATCGACGGGGAAATATGATGATAGATATTATGTAACTGACAGGCATCTGGCTGCGTTGCATCAATCAGTCGATTGAGCTTTTTCTGCGCCTCTCGGGAATAGATGACCTTAGGCACTCGAGCGATCGACTCAAGCAACGAATAGTTTGAGCCAAACTCAATTTCGTCAACAAAGTAGTCGCTGTAGGGGCTTGCCAAATTGTCTGGATGAGTCATGCAAAACGGCACAACGTCCCACCCCTCGCGAGCAAACAGCCGGTTTTGTTCAAGGAACACAACCTCTGCGCCACCACGTGGGTAGTTGTAATTATTAACGGCTAAAAGAGTTGGTTTTTTCACCCGCGAACGATACCAGCATTGATCGTTTTATAGCGGCTGGCCGGCCACCAGTGGGATGTGTGTTTCATCACACTTTGAAGAAACCCTCCTGTAAACAAGGCGCCCTTATGCCAAAACGGCAAAATTATTGCTCTAGAGAACTAGCGCCTCAGCAACCCCCTAGTACTTACCAATCAAATCAATGAACCAGCCGTGACTGTCAAAGTCCTGGAACTTCAGGTCGTCATCAAAACCCGCAAAGTTGTAACCACCACCAATTTTCAAATGACCACCCAGGTGCCGATAGATCCCGGCAATGGCACCATGACGAACCCCGTCACCTTCCCAGTCAGATAGCCAGCGATACTCCATGAGGCCATCCCACTGTTTGTTCAGGTGATAACGCGCACGCACGGCACCCAGTCGCAAGCCAAAGGTTTCCCAGCCGCCCGAATCGCGATCAAGCCGCTGCTCACCACGCTTGAGTGCCACCTTTGCGCCAAACTCCCAGCGCGGGTTAGCAGCAAACAGAGCTTCCAGTGAAAAGATGTGGGCGCGCTGATCCGTGCGATTGAAATCACCACCACCAAACGCGGTGCCTGAGGAAAACGGCGATGCCTCTATTCCTTGGCCGAGACTCGGTAAGTCATACAGGAAGCTGTACTTACCCAGCAGATTAAGCCGGTTGCTCCAGATCGGTCGATAGGCGTGCCCTAAGTCAAACTCAACAAACCGCGCACTGCGCTCATCGCTCAACTCATCATCGGTCCATGACAGGTTTAGTTTTCCGAGCCAACGTCGCGCCGGGCTTGCCTGCAAACCAAAGGTGTTACTAGTGAGGTATTGCCGGGTGTGCAGCGCGCTCGCCTCGTCCTCTCGATATTCAAGGCGAGTCGCTAGCGAATAGTTGTTGCGCTCAACCCGCGCACCTATCGAGGCTGCCAAACGCTCAAAGTTAACCAACTGACCATCTAAGCTGCTTGGCGAGTCCCCTGAAAACAGCACACCATCGTTGTCGCTACGCGACAGCGTGGCGCTCAGCAGCCAATCTTGTACACCGGTGTAGTCCACTCCAAACGTGTGGCCCGTGCTTGAATATTGATCGCCTTTACCAAACTGAGATTCAGTGAAGATACTGGTGTGATTACCAAACTGGCGTCGCTGTCCAAGGGTGAGCTGATCGCGTGGTCCGTCGGTTCGATCAGGGTCCACGGCATAACTGCCGTAAATTTCCGAGCCTTCACCATAGCTATAACGGGTGCCAAAGGTAGAGGTTGCACCTGAACCCACACCACCGCTCAGGTTCAGCTGCAACGCTTGGGAGGCCGCAAATTGCACGCCACCGATTACAGCAGAGCCACGATCCCCATCACTCAGCTCCACACTGACACCGGCACGCTCGTTAAGCTGGGTGGCTATACCGATACTCAACAGATCGTTGTCTTCGTAGTTGCCACGTTCATCTGCGGTAGTCTGGCCCGAGACATAAACCTGAGTGTCATCGCTGGCTGCATAGCCAACCCGCGCACCCAAAATAAGCGCTTCACCGTCACCCGTGCTGCCGCTCAGAACCGACACACCCAGATCACGCTGCACGTCTTCGTAACGCGCCTCTACGCCAGCCGACCAGCGTCCAAGATCAGCGTCGATCTGCGCTCGTGCGATGGTGTCTTTACCAATGCCGTCCCGATCAAGCTCGTTGTACGCTGCGTCAAAACGCAGGTTGTCGCCAAACTCAACGTGAATGTCCACACCAACATCTTTAGTGTCTATTCCCTGAGCAAGCCTCCCCGCAGAAAACTCGGCGTCGCGATCTTTCCACCAGCCGCGAATATCGCCGCTCACTGAGTCGCTGTATTCCCCAAGGTTCACGCGGCCTTCTAAGGCGAGCGCTTCACCTTTTAGCGACACACCAGCGCCACTGTCGCGTGCCGCAAACGACAGACCACCATCAAAGGACGTGAAGGCGGCCAGGCTTTGGCGTGCTTCACTCTCCGCGTATTCCGCCCGCAGGTAAGTACCCCGCCCTGCCTGCAGCGTAAGATCTAGTCCCTGCAGGTCGTAATCGGTTCCAGAGCGCTCATCCACCACTTTACTGGCACCGACGGCCAGATGATCACCCAGCCAAACCTTGCCGCGCCCGCCCGCTGTCTTGTCATCCGCCGCAAAACTCAGCGGTACGTATTCGTAGTCGACCAGCAAGAACACGTTATCGCCTTCGAGCGGGGAACTGCGAACAATCGCAGCACCCCGATCACTAACTACCTGAGCCAGAGGTCGCGCCAAGATAATGCGTCCCTGCAGATCGTCAATTTCGTAATCACGACCTTCGATCAACACTTCGCGCTCAAGCACCTGCTCGCTGTCACGGCGGCGCACTTCGATCCAGGCCTTTTCCGAACCCTGCACGATATCGGTGTGGCGCAGATAGTAGAGCGAGCCACCCGTTGCTCGAAACGTAACACTGGCGGCTGAACTCTGGGCTTCACTGCCAAAGAGCGTGAGGCTGCGTTTGGCATCACCACGCTGGGTGGTGGCCTCACTCTTGTGCTCGACCTTGGCACCATAAAGCGAACGGTTGTACTGCGTGAATTCGGTGTCGTTCAAACCCGTGTTGTAGTTGCCCCAGGTTGCTGAGCTGCGATCAACTTCGACACGAACATAAAAGGCACCCTGAGTATCAACGTCGGTGGTGGTTGTCGAGTCATCACCGTACACGGGGTAAAAGCGATCCGGATCAAGCTGTCGAAACAACCGCCTCGGATCTTCCCGCCGCAGGTTATCGCCAAAGTTCTTTAGCTCGTCTTCGGTGGAATCCAGCTGGGCAGTGATCAGGTATTTGCCTTTGATTTTGGCTTTGGCGTAAAACGCCAACCGGCCATCTACAAACACCTTCTCATCAAAGTGGTCGTTCGCTGCCAGCGGCTCGGTATTACCGCTGATGTTGTTTTCGCCAACCGCCACATTTATCAGGCCCACCATAAACTGGTAGTTGCCATCCACGCTCACAGGCACCAGCCGCGAGCGTACTTCGCCGCGCTCGTTAGTCAGGTCAACCTGCAATGAATGCTGGCCCACCGGGAGCTGTCGCTCCCATACAAAGCTGCCGTCTGTGGATAGCGGCACTTGCTCGCCCTCTACGGTTAGCGTTTGATCGGCCCCCACATCAATGCCATGTAGACGCACACGAGAACCGTCAACCGGAATATTTTGCCGGGCCAGGTTATCTAGGCCCCAAACTGTTGTTGACTGACTTTTTCGCTTCGAAAGCCCTCGAGCACCGCCCAGAACAGGCCGCACGCGCAAAACTCGCGGCGCCGTTTCGTCGTAAAGCTCTGCTGCGTCACCTGTGCCATAGGCACGCAACACATACACGACGGCCTGGGTACTACGACGACTTAAGACGTTGCGCAAAGGCCCTTGAGTCAGGTCGTCCAATTGCAGTGCCGAGGCGTCATCAGCTATCGGCAACACCGCAAGCACGCGGGTCATGTCGGTATCGTTCGCAGCAAACAAGCGCAGTTCTTGTCGGCTAATAAAATTATTGTAGTTGCTGTAAAGCTTGAAGGCAGGCAGTGCCAGCACTTCACGTGTACTGCTGTCTACCAGAAGGTCTTGTGCAGCAAGCACGTTAAGTTTGGGTGACACAGTTAGCGGCTGCTCGGTGGCCCAGATTCTGCCGCCATGGGGCAAATAGCTCGTACGCGTCGATTGCAGTGGCTCAATCCAACTCCGCGATACGCGCTCGGTTTGTTGGGTCACAAGCGCTATTTCAACACGACGATTAGCCGCTCGACCTTGTGCTGTCGCGTTGCTCTCAAGGGGCTCCGTAGCGCCCTTACCCAGAGTTTTTATCGCATCTGCCGCTAGATCAAAACGCTCACGCAACTCATCCGCAACAGCCTGGGCGCGCGCAAGCGACAGCACTTCGTTGCTGGCGTAGCCTGCGGTATCAGCACCCGTTACAGGTACGTTATCGGTATGTCCTGTCACCTCAAGTCGCACCGCCGCCTTGCCATAACGTTCAATGGCGCGCCGTACAATCCCTGTGCTGCCTGGATCTATCTGCAAACTACCCGGCTTGAAGCGCAGCGGCGGTAACTGCTGTCTCGACGCAAACTGAACCTCTTGCTCGCCAATCTCTGGCACGGCGTTCAGGTCGGCAACCAACACACGGCGTTCGGTTGTCTCTGTCCAGCTCACCTCAATCTCTACCCGCCGGTTAGCCGCCATGCCCTCGCGAGTGGTATTGGTCGCTATGGGCTGACTTGCGCCACGGCCTTCATGAGTCACTAAAGACTCGGGAACATCGAGCACCGAACGCGCAAAGTCGGCGACTTCTTTGGCGCGAGCCGCAGACAGACCCTTGTTGTCTCTGAAGGTCCGAGCCAGTGAGCCACCCAACGGGCGTGGATCAGCGTGCCCGACAAAGGTCAGCTGCAAATTATCTCGACCACGAAACTCGGCAAGTAGTGTCTGTAGTGCTGCAGCGTAGTTATCGGGAATGCGTGTTTTACCCGTATCAAAATTCACCGGGCGAACGTCTGAACGTTGCGCACGCGTAGCCACTTCCAGCACCTGTGGTGGCGGTTGGCTTGCAACCGGCAACAACTCAGGCTCCGGCATCCCAACCGCAAAGTTGACACTCGACATGAGCGACGGCGTCACACGGATAACCCGCGGGTTCTCACTGATAATGCGCGACCCATCAGGCAAGCTCGCTGGATCAAGCTTGAGTATGAAATTAGCGCCACGGGCCGTCTTGCCCGTCTCAATGTCAGCGATGTGATAGCGGCCATAACGATCGGTTTCGATCAGCAAGCCGCTAACGGTGGCAAGTCGGACACCGGGAATGCCGCTTTCATTAATGCCCAGGTTTTCTACCACCAAAACCGGCTTGCCGGCTTCTTCCAGAATGCGCATCGACAACTTCTGTCCAGACTGGCCACTCGCCATCTGGCCGGTATTGCTTTCACGCAGTTCGCCATCAAGACCGAGCGTAATAAAGCTACCCTGAGCCGTGCGCAGAGTGATCGGCGAATTAAAAGCGCCCGGCAACACCGTCTGCACCCGCAGTGGCGGATCGCTGGCCGCTTTACGGCCGCGCATATCAGGTAATTCAAACGCCTTTTTAAAGGGACCGCCTGTTAACACCAGCCGAGTGGCCGCTGCAGAATCTTGCCAACCATCAGCATCTCTATCATCAAACACTTTGCCAATGATCGTGGTTTGTTCAAACAGTGGGTCTGCCGTGATTTGCACAACCGCACTCGCGCTAGCAGAAACAGGTAGACCACCTTGCTCCGCCACAACCCTGTTGGTGTAAACACCCTGCACGACACCCACGCCAACTCGAACAAAGTAGGTGATTTCAATCGCTTCTCCGGCAACCAGATCAAGCGGTCCAAGTTCGACCGGGTCGATGCCCGAACTCGCCAGTGGCGAGACAACATCATCTGAGGTGCCGACCAGGCCGTCAGCGCCAGCACGACGCAATTGCACCGAATCGGCAACCAGTGCAAAACCAGCGGGCAGATCGTCGCGCAAAAACACGTCGTTTTGATCCGCGACGGTGTCATTGCGCAGCTGCAAGCGATATGGCACCAGGTCACCAATGACAACCGTGCGCGCGCTGGTGGATTTTTGCAGGCTCAGAAGGCCAGGTGCTGCCAAACTGGCAACCGCATCAATGGGTAAATGATTGTTCGCAAACGTCTGATCACCCAACGCATTATTGAGGCGCAGAAAGTGGGTGGTGTTCTGACCACCAGTCGGCGGCAGCGAGTTGCTTTGCACCACACATGGGGGTGCGCCGTTACCATCGATGAGACATGCCGAGAGCGACAGTTCTTGGGCCTCGGCCAACAGCCGAATCGAGGGCCCGGCTACAAAGGCTGCAGGCGCCTGTGCAATCACAATATCGTAGCTCGTGCCTGCGCTTGGGCAGGCCGGGTCAGCACCGGGGCGAATATCGAACCGATAGGCGGCATCTGCTCCAATCGTCTGATTCTGCTGCCCGGGCAACAGGCACACGGAGGGCAATACATCACCGGTTGTTGCGTTTATCAGTTGCAACGTAACACCGGGCACCAGTTCGCGAGTAACGCTGTCGTAAACGCGCCCCGCAGAGACCACGGGCAGATCTACACGAACTGTGCCGCCGGCAGGCACGCTCACCCCTTGCTCTTGCCAGGTCGCGCCGGAATCGGGGTGTGAAATACGCACCAGGTAGTCAGCCGGCGGTAACTCACCAAGCCGATAATTGCCGTCGACATCGGTGGTCGTCGTGCCGATCAAAGCGCCGCTGTCATCAAATACTTCGATCAACCAACCCAGCAAGCCAAATTCGCCAGCGTTTTGTGCGGAGTCGAGATTGGGGTCAAAGAATACGGTGCCCTCGAGCACGCCCGGTTCAGGCTGAGGATCTGGCTGTGGCTCAGGCTCAGGCTCAGGTTGTGGTTCTGGTTCTGGTTGTGGCTCAGGTTGTGGTTCTGGCTCTGGTTCAGGTTCAGGCTCTGGTTCCGGCTGGGGCGCAGGG
>JALZVT010000173.1 GCA_023300545.1 Pseudomonadales bacterium | reverse complement strand
CCATTTACTTCGATACCGTCAGTCAGGCTATCGTTATCTGTATCGGCATTGTTGGGGTCTGTCTCGCCACTGCCTGTCGAACCGGTTGCACCCACTGTGTTAATGGTTGCGCCATCGCCGTTTGCGTCTTCCACACCATCTAGCAATCCATCGCTATCCGAATCTGGATTGGTCGGGTCGGTGGTGGTGGTGGGATCTGTATCCGGCACAAAGTTGCCGGCCGCGATATCTGTGCCTGCAAAGACTGAACCGCCAGAAGTGCCACCGGCTGCTGGTGCAGTAACTCCGCTTTCCAGGCCGTCGTTAAGACCATCAGCATCGGAGTCAGCCAACAGCGGGTCAGTCTCATCACCAGAAATCGGCATACCATCGGGACCCAATGCCTCGGTGCCATCAGTCAGACCGTCATCATCGCTGTCAGCATCCAGCGGATCGGTATCACCCGGATCGACAGAGCCGTCGTTCTCGGTTTCATCACCGTCATCGAGTCCGTCACCGTCGGTGTCAGGGTTGTTGGGGTCAGTCCCTAAAAGAGCCTCCTGCGCGTTAGAAAGACCGTCATTGTCCGGATCGGCCGCCGCATCGTCTGCGCCGTTTCCTGCGGTTGGATCGGTGTTGTCAGCCAGAACCTCAGTACCGTCCTGAGTGCCACCATTATCAGTATCAGGATCCAGCGGATCGGTAACGCCAAGACCTGTAAGCGGCCCTGTACCGTTGACTTCATCGCCGTCACTCAGACCATCACTGTCAGTATCAACATTGGTGGGGTCGGTTTCACCACTACCGCTGCTGGTTGAATCACCCAGCGTGAAGGTGGCAGCACCATCTTGGTTAGCGTCTTCCACACCATCATTGATGCCATCACCGTCGGTGTCGACGTTAGTGGGGTCGGTCATGGTGTTAGGATCAGCATCACCAACAAAACTGTTGGCCGTGCCGCCAAAAGCGATGCCCTGACCGTCTGACAGACCACCGGGAATGCCTGGGCTAGGTACGCCGAGCTCAACGCCATCAGCAATTCCGTCGCCGTCTGTATCCGGGTTCAGCGGGTCAGTCTCACCAACGTCCAGCGAGCCACTGTTGTTGGCGTCTTCCTGTCCGTCGGTCAAACCGTCATCATCAGAGTCAGCATCCAGAGGATCCGTCTCTCCAGGCCCAACCACTCCATCGTTACCCGCTTCCTGGCCATCAAGCAGACCATCGTTGTCGGTATCCGGATCGTTTGGATCCGTACCCAGCAGCGCTTCAACCGCGTCGAACACGCCATCGTTATCGGTATCTATTGCATCATCCAGCGCGTTACCAATCGTTGGATCGGTGGGTGTACCCGCCTGTGCTTCCGCACCATCAAGCGCACCGCCATCGTCTGTATCGGTGTCGAGCGGATCGGTCGCACCAAAGGGCGCTAGATCACCAGACCCATTGACCTCATCACCGTCAGACAGTCCGTCGCCATCGCTGTCGCTGTTGTTGGCGTCGGTTTCACCCACGCCGCTGGTACCTGTTCCGCCAATCACTGGGCTGTCGTTGGAGCCGTTCTGGTTAGCGTCCTCGACGCCATCACCAAGTCCATCGCCATCAGTATCGGGGTTCAGGGGATCTGTCGTTGATGCGGGATCAGCATCGCCAACAAAAGAGCCAGTGGTACCTACCGCCGGACCAGCACCATCTGGATCCGCAACACCCGCAGTGACACCCGATTCAACACCGTCGTTAATGCTGTCGCCGTCAGTATCGGGATTCAGAGGGTCGGTTTCGCCAACGTCGACGATGCCGTTCTGGTTTGCGTCCTCTGCGGCATCCGCGAGACCGTCGTTATCCGAGTCAGCATCTAGACTGCTGGTGCCAGTGATCGCTTCAACAAAATCGGGAATTCCGTCGCCGTCCGTATCACCAGGCGTAACGCTCAGCAAAACCGTCGCGGTCGCAGTGCCGCCGTTGGCGTCGGAAACACTATAGGTGAAATCAGAGTTGCCGGAAAAACCAAGGGTCGGGGTGAACTCAAGCGAAAGGCCGTCCGCCGATAGCGCTACCGTTCCGCCCGTTACTGGCACTGCAGCACCACCCGCGGTAATTGGCACTCCATCAACCTGAGTAATGGTTAACGTATCAAGGTCTGGATCAGAGTCACCGGTTAGTGGCGTAACAGCGATCGTAGTCACGTCGGTGGTGGTAAACGGTCCGTCATTATCCGCGACAGGATTTTCGTTGACAGCGGTAATCTCAATGACTGCTACATCACCGTCAGCAGAGAAAATAGTGTTTGATCCACCCGCTAGGGTAGGTACAAGGTTAACCGTAGCGCCAGCGACCAAACCGGTACCTGTACCGTCCCACGCCAAAAACTCAATGGTGGCTGAGTCTGCGCTGCCATTCGCCAACACCATGTCAGGGTCAGGCAGGTAGCGTAAGAGATCGTCATTGTCTAGTAACAACGCGTTCGCTGCACTGAGCGGCGGCATTTCGTTCCAGGTTGCACCGTCAAGAGAATACTGCCAGCGACCAATGCCAGCGTTTGCCTGAGACCACGCATCAATTGTCGTAGCAGTAATAGCAATACCATTATCAATCGCGACGTTTGCCGTTGCTGAGCCACTCTGCAATGAACTCGCCAGGATCACCTGAACGCTATCACCGGCGGGGTTTGCATCAGACTCCAGAACGGGGGTCAGGAGCATTTCTTCGAGCACCGGACCAAGCCCAGTGCCATCGCTATCCTGATCAAACTGGGCGCTGCGATTAGAGAATGCCGTTACATTCACGTCACCAGCTAATAAGCCGTTATTCGTGGCTTCAACAACAACGTCGAAGCTGCCGTTGTAGTTATCCGGGGTTGTGAACGTTACGCTGCTGTTGAACAGATCCAGTACGGGAACAATGACCGAGCCATCAGCTTGGGGAGATGACTGGCCGCCGCTAACGGTGGCTATGTCTGGCAAATTTAGAAACCGCGCTGATTCAAGAACCGACCAGCTGGCCAATGCGCCGCCCAGCTCGTAGAACGAGAACGGGTTACCTGGCGCTCTGAAAGCGACGGTTATGAAGTTTTTTCCATCTCCATCCGGGTTATTTACCAGATCAATGGTAACGCCACCGACGTGAAGATCGTTGAAGTTAAGGATAGATGTTCGGTTCGAATCCACACCCGGCGCGAGACCAGATTCATCCGCCAGTTCGGTGCCAAAAGGCACTGCCGCCCAGGACACAAAGTCAGGCGAATTGTTGCGGCGACCGATGGACACACCAGAAGTGGAGTTAGTGGTGAAGTCGATATTGAATTCGAGAAAGTAACGGTTCTCGTTGGTATCGTTCTGGGTACTGTCGGCTAACCGAAAAAGGCCAACCGATGAACCTAGGGGAACCTCGATGCGTAGGTTGCCGGGATCGTTTGCATCAGACGCAGCAGGAGTGCCCCCCAGGTTAAGGTCGTTGTTCACCAAATCTGTGGTATCAATAACAGAGGCTGTGGTCAGGTTAATCAGGGGTGAGGGCGCACTCTGACGTTCTTGCTGGATAGCTACCCACTGCATGGTCCAGTCGTTTTTAATCTCGGGACGTTGCTCTACAACCAGGTTACCCGCGCCGTCAAAAAACAGTTTGGGGCCAAGTCGCGTAACGTCCACATCAGTGCCGGTTCCGCCACCCGCGCTCTGGCTGCCAGCGGTATCGCCAACACGACGAAACCCAGCCGGTGGACCGCTGTCCGGTATGTCGTCGATAAAGACGGCAGATCCAGAGCCGTCGGTTGTGGCATCGCCCGGCACTGGATAACCAGCGAAGGACCAGTTAGTCACTCTGGCGTCACCAATACCGTCAACGACCTGAACCACACCACTGGCCAGAAAGCTGCCATCAGGCTGACGGTTCAATAGAATCTGAGAGCCAATGATTGACTCAACCGACGAGCTGGAGCTCTGCTCACCACCAAACGCGTTCAGTATGATGATATCGGTGGTCGCATCGATCGGAAACGTCCCTGTATCGCCCGCGCCGCCTTCTGGCAGAATCGCGGAGCCAACGTTTCCCGGCCGCAGGGAGTCCACCAGATAAGAGCTGTACTTTACATGGAAGCTCAACTGATCTGGCTCAACAGCCGTGCCAGAGTGTGTAATGGTGATTGTGTCAGCGGATCGCGAAACCATGATATCGAGCGCAGCGGCATCAACAACCCCCGCGCGATCCGCAGCGGTGCTTGCTGGACTACCGAGGCCCTGACCCACCCAACTAAAGATGGGATCCGTTGGACCGTTGAACAACACCATCTGGCCGTCGTAGGTGTCCTGTTCAAGATTGACGTTGAGCTGGCCAAGATAGGCGTTTTCTTCGAAAGCCGAGTTGCCGGCCTGCTGGGAACCAAGAATCAAAATTTCAACAGTTGTCGGAGAAGTCGCCAGACCAGAAAAATTGAACACGGTGGAACCGGTAAGCCCGGTTTGATAAGCAATGTCGGTATCAATAACATCGGGTATGAAACCGCCATCATTGAAAGCAGGACCGGGCACCACAAAGTTGTCTAGGGTGATTCCACCGTCTTCACTGAGCTCTACATCCTGGACGACAAAAAAGTCCTCGAATGACGCCGCGTGACTGGTTAACGCTAGAAACATGGCCGACAAAGACAAGGCTTTTAAGACGTTTTTCATAATAGGGGGCCACGAAGTACAGTAAAAGTTGGACGGCAAAAACACACCAAGCGTGAATCTTAGAGTTGAGAACAAACTTTTTTTGGGGACCCCTAGCCTTTCTCTTTACTGTCGATTTGGATTTTACATTTGAGAAGCTCTTCCTTTCGGCGCTAGCCGACACGACTCCGTCTAGCGTGTCTCAGTCTTTGTGGGCATTCGAATCATTGCTGCCCCATTCGGCCGAACGGGTGTGTTGCTGAAGACTATTAGCTGGATCGGTGCAGTTGAGCGTCAGAGAAGCCGCTACGGCTATTGGTGTGGGAATTTGATTGTTTGACGTCTTGAACTCTCCATTCCAAATATTGCTACATTAGTAGGCGATCTCTTCATTAATAGGCCAATGGGGTAACGTATGCACAAAAAGCACAGCTGGTCGGCAACTGTCTTAGGCTTACTTCTTTTCAGCGCACCAAACTTGCTCTTAGCTGACCCACTGCCCGATCCACTGCCCGCCAACTATTTTGCTGTTACCCCAAACAAGTTTCCTCAATTCGCTGAGGCGAATGAGAAATCCCCACACC
>JALZVT010000172.1 GCA_023300545.1 Pseudomonadales bacterium | reverse complement strand
GGTGCTAATAACGCCAAGATAATGCCTGGCGATCCTTACCGGTTTCAAAAAGGCAAAAACCCTTATCTGCAGGAGCTCGAAGCCTGGACCAACGTGCCCGATGCTGAGGCTGGCCTAATGCCGCCGTGGCAGCAGGCAAGTGTCGATTTGGAGCAGCACGATCGATCCTTCCAGGCGGGCACCACAACCATTCAAGCGGCTGACAAAGACGGTTGGGTTGTGTCGGTAACGCCATCTGGCGGCTGGGTGCCGGCTGTGATTGCCGGCAAAACCGGAGTGGGCATGAGTCAGCGCATGCAGAGCTTTGTGCTTGATGCGACCCAAAACCCGTTTAACGTACTGGAGCCGGGTAAGCGACCGCGCGCGACGCTCACCCCAAGCATGGCGTTAAAAGACGGCAAGCCGTATTTATCGTTTGCCGTTCAAGGCGGCGACATTCAGGATCAGGTGCAGCTGCAGTTTTTGCTGAACATGGTCGAGTTTGGAATGAACGTGCAAGAAGCGGTAGAGGCACCCCATTTCTGGAGCTATCAGCTGCGTAACTCGTTTGATGATCACCGCGCCCAGCCCGGACGGATATTGATGAATGACCAGACAACGCCCTGGGTGCGCGAAGAGCTAAAGCGCAAGGGGTATAAGCCTGAGTTTCGGGACAAGACATCGGGTCCCATCACGGCGATCTATTTTGATTGGGAAAATGGCGGATTCTGGGGTGGGGCCAGCGATTTTGGTGAAGATTATGGGATTGCTTGGTAGTGGGTTGCTTGGCAGTGGATTGCTTGGCAGAGGGGCGAAACCAATCGTCTCTATAGCTGTTTGATCTCAATCTTTTCCCCAAGCCCCAAATTATTGCCTTCCAGAATACGGTCTGCTCGGTAGCTGCTGCGAACCAGCGGGCCGGAGGCCACTTCCATAAAGCCAAGCGATAGCCCGAGCTCGCGGTAGGCTGCAAATTCATCGGGTGTCACCCAGCGTTCGATGGCGAGGTGGTTTGGGGTGGGGCGCAGATATTGGCCGAGCGTGAGGACGTCAACGTCGGCCGCGCGCAGATCGCGCATGGTCGCTTCGATTTCGTCGTCCTGTTCACCCAGCCCAAGCATCAGACTCGATTTAGTTAGCACCTGTGGACGATGACTTTTTGCAAACTGTAAAACGTCGAGTGTGCGTCTGTAACCTGCGCGCGGATCGCGCACCGGGTGGGTTAGACGTTCGACCGTTTCGACATTCTGCGCAAACACTTCAAGACCAGAATCGACAACGGTAGCGATGTCAGCTTCTACGCCTGAAAAGTCTGGCGTTAGAGCCTCGACTGCAGTTGTGGGGTTAACCGACTTTATGGCTTGAATACAGGCCGCGTAGTGACCGGCACCGCCGTCAGCCAGGTCATCGCGATCGACGGAAGTCAGCACGATGTAGCGTAGATTCATAAGGCGTACTGTTTCGGCCGCCTGGGCGGGTTCGTTGTGGTCGAGCCAGCCTTTGGGGTTGCCCGTGTCGACGGCGCAGAAGCGGCAAGCTCGGGTGCACACGGCCCCCATCAACATGATTGTTGCGGTGCCGTTATTCCAGCACTCGCCGATGTTGGGGCAGTGGGACTCCTCGCAGACCGTTGCCAGCGCGTTGTCGCGCACGGCACGTTTGATCTTGTTGAAGCCGGCGCCACTGGGCACGCTCACCCGCAGCCAGGATGGCTTGCGCCGGCTTGGGTTTGGTGGCGAGTCTGGGGTGGTTGCAGCAGGGGCTACGGGTGTCTCGTCAGGTGCCTTTGCTTTTCGATCAGGGCGAATGCCGTCTTTAATGGCGGCAAAGCCTTGATCGGTGACGTATTTGTCGCCAGCTTTCTGGCTTTGATCGGACGTTTTGTTGTTGTTCGCTTTACTCATGTTGCCCAGTTTACGCCTTCATACCTCTTGAAACTGCAACTCATGCAACTCCTTGTAAATGCCCTGTTCGGCCAATAATTCGGCGTGGGTGCCGAGTTCGGCGATGCGGCCATCTTTGAACACCATGATCCGATCCGCTTCCTGAATGGTTTGGAGGCGATGGGCGATGATGATTGAGGTACGACCTGTGGTGAGTTTATCGAGTGCATCTTGAATCAGCAGCTCGGTTTCAGTGTCGATGCTTGCCGTGGCCTCATCGAGTACCAGTATTTCCGGGTCAGCGGCCAGCACCCGGGCGAAGGCCAGCAGCTGACGCTGGCCCTGGGAGAGGTTTTGGCCGCGTTCCGAGAGTTCGGTGTCATAACCGGCGGGCAACGCGCTGACAAAGCCGTGGGCGTTCACGGTCTTGGCGGCCGCTATAGCGCGCTCTTTGCTGATGCTTGCGTTGCCGAGAGCGATGTTGTCGTACACCGAGCCGGAAAAGATATGGAAATCCTGCAGTACGACGCCCACGCGACGACGCAGGTCGTGGCTGTGAATCTGATTCAGGTCGATACCGTCAAGGAAAATCTTGCCATCAGCAAAATCATAAAACCGCCCTAAAAGTCTGATTAATGTGCTCTTGCCGGAACCTGTAGGGCCAACAATGGCGAGTTTTTCACCCGCTTTGATGTGCACGCTGACGTTGTCGATGACGGGAATGTCAGCGTCGTAGCGAAACGACAGTTCCCTGAATTCGATGCTGCCTGCCAGTCGTGCAGGCAGCTGGGTAGGCTGTGCGGGTTCGTGAATTTTCTCGTCCCAATCAAGCGCCTGAAAGATACGTTCGCCGCTGGCCATTGCACGAAACAGAATATTGGTCTGTTCGCCGAGTGCAACGATTGGGTGGAACAGCATGTCGATGAAACGGGTGAACAGGATGGCTCCGCCCAGAGTAATCTCGTTTTGCACCACCTCAGGCGCCGCATACCAAATGATCACCCCAATCGCGATCGATCCCATCGAATCATTAAAGGCGCCGTAGAAGGTTTCCAGCCGCATTGATTTGGTTTCCCAGCGGCGGTTCTCCCAGTTGATGTCTTCGTAGTGGGCAAGGTTTGTTTCTTCGCGCCCTGACAACTGCACCACCTGCAATCCGGCTAGATTTTCCTGCATGTATTGGTTGAGCGATGACAGGCTCATGCGAACCTTGCGAAATAACTCGCGGGTGGCACGACGGAAAAGGTAGGTTACAAATGCCATGACAGGCATTGCTAACAGCAAATAACCAGTGAGTAGCGGGTCGATGCTAAGCATGATTGCGAGTGCGACAAAGAAGGGGACAAACTCACCGATCAGCGAGCCGATGCCGCGTAACAATTCATAGAGTGCTTCAATATCGTTAGTCACCCGGGTCATTACGCGACCCACAGCAACTCGGTCGTAAAAGGAGGACGGGCGGGTCTCGAGGTGCTGGAACAGATCAAGGCGCAGATCTCTTAAGCCGTTAATGACAGAGGCGATCAGAGTTTGGCGGTGTGCGTGGCCGACGATACCCCAAAGCAGTTGGACGACGGCATAAAGCAGGCAGGCCGCAACGATTGGTGAGGTGTTGAGGCTCAAGGCGATCCAGTCGGTTAGCTCGATCAGCCCAAAGTCAGGCGCCATGCTTTCCGCTTCCTGCCGAATAATGTGGTCGACCACCACAACCGAGATGATAACGGGCAACATCACCGATAACGTGGACCACAGGAGTACCAGCAGGGCGCTCAGTGCAAACATGTATTTGTAGGGCTTCATCCAGCCCAAAATGCGACCCAGCAGGGTCATGTTCAGCACGGCACCGCTGAGTTCGGCATCAAACATGCTGTGGTCGCGGGCCGCTTTCTCGCTGGCCGCTGGCTGGTCATGTTTGACTGGCGTCTGTTCGAGCTTTTTCTCAGCGACAGCTGATGTTGTGGTTTTACTCATGCGTCCCCCGTACCTTCCCGCTGAATGCGTTCGAGGTCGGCGTAGACGCCGCCGCTGGCAAGCAGCTCGGCATGGCTGCCGCATTCTTTAATGCGGCCTTCTTCAAGCACGACAATTCGATCCGCATGGCGGGCTGTTGAGACGCGATGCGAAACGAGTAGCGTGGTTTGTGTGCTCCTGAGCTGGCTAAGGTGGCGCAAGATGTGTTCTTCGGTTGCGGTATCCACACTGGCAAAACAATCATCAAGCAACAGTATGGGGGCATGGCGTACCAGGCCGCGTGCCAGGGTGGTGCGCTGTTTTTGGCCGCCGGACAGCGTCACCCCGCGCTCGCCCACCAGTGTATCGAGTCCGTCGGGGAAGCCTTCGAGCGTGCGGCGCAAGTCAGCCGCATCAGCGGCCTGCCAAATCGCTTCAAGACCGCGCGATGGGTCATCGTAAGTCATGTTGTGTTGCAGTGTTTCTGCAAACAGAAACGAGTCTTGTGGAACCAGAGCAACCTGTGCCCGCAATTGTGCAAGTGGATAATCACTGACATCGTGTTCATCGATTAGCACGGTTCCGGCTGGTGCATCAGTCAGGCGGACGAGCTGGCGCAACAGCGTGGTTTTTCCTGAACCGACTCGCCCCATGATCGCAACGGTTTCCCCGGCTTGGATGTGTAGGTCGATGCCATTCAGGGATGGTGTTGTTGCACCGGGGTAGCTGTAAGTCAGGTTTTTAAGCTCGATCTCACCTCCCAGCAGGGCTTGAGTTGCGCCGCTAGGGTTGTCAGCGTGTTCTGGTGCGAGATCGAGTACTTCGTAGACGCGATTGCTGGCGACGGCTGCGCGTTGAAACAGATTAACGATAAAGCCCGCTACCCGAAACGGCTGCACAACCATACCAACGTAGGTGAAAAAAGCGACAAAAGTGCCTATGGTGATTTTGCCTTCAAGCACCATGTTGCCACCGTAGCCGAGAATGGTGATCGTGCAGATGGCAACCATTGAAGGCATGACGGCCATCATTAGCGAGTTGATGCGCGCCTGTTCAAAAAAAGCGTTGGCGTACAGTTGGTTGGTGGCCGCAAAGCGTTGCACTTCGTTGTCTTCTTGAACCATTGCCTGAATGGTTCGAATGCCGGACAAGTTTTCCTGTACTTGCTCGCTCATTTGCGACATGCGCTCTTGCACGACGAGTGAGGTCACGCCCATTTCCCGGCTGGAATACCAGGCGTACCAAAACACAAACGGCATGGGTGGCAGAATCAGTAGCGTGAGCTCTGGAGATAGCTGCAACATGTAGTAGAAGCCAACGATGGTGGCAAACAACAAAATCACCAGCAGTATTGAGCCCATAGAGAACAGGCGTTGGATGAGCGAGATATCAGAGACCGCGCGCGTCATCATGTCGCCAATGCCGTAGCGGTTGTAGAACGCCTGACCTTGTCCCTGCAAACTTGAGAACAGTTGCTGGCGCAGATCAAATGCGATTCGTAGCGCCGCCTGTCGCACGGCATAGCGGGCGGCTGACACAATGAAAAATCGAGCAAACACGGCGCCCATGATGGCAATGACGGGCCAGCTGACGTCAGCGTTGCCGGCCGCCATTCGGTCGATGCCTTCTTTCAGGTACAGAGGCACCTGGGCTTCAAATATTCGAGCGCCTAAAAAGCACAGAATACCGAAACCCAACATGAGAGCGTATTTGCCTGCGACTTCGCGCAATCGCCAGAGCGATTTCCACATGGCTAGTTGTCCTGTCTAGAACGTGGCGCTGTTTGGCACCCGGGGAAACGGAATCGCGTCGCGAATGTTCTCCATGCCGGTGACATACAAAACCAAGCGTTCAAAGCCGAGACCAAAGCCCGCGTGGGGCACCGTGCCGTAGCGACGTAAGTCGCGGTACCACCACAGCTCCTCGCGTAGTTTGGGGTCGAGCATGCGCGCATCCAGAACATCCAGTCGTTCTTCGCGCTGGGAGCCGCCAATGAGCTCGCCGACGCCTGGAACCAGTACGTCGAGTGCCGCAACCGTCTTATCGTCGTCGTTTAGGCGCATATAGAACGCCTTGATGTCTTTGGGGTAGTTGGTCACTACCAGCGGGCCGCCAACCACTTCTTCGCACAGGAAGCGCTCGTGCTCGCTCTGCAGATCGGTACCCCATTGCACTGGAAACTCGAATTTCTTGCCGCTTTTATTCAGCACATCCACGGCTTCCGTGTAATCGAGGCGTTGGAATTTAGAGTTGATAACGTTTTCCATGCGGCTGATTGCTTGCTTGTCGATGCGATCAGCAAAAAACTGCATGTCGTCGCCGTAGTTGGCCAAAATGTCGCGGAAGATGCTGCGGAGAAAATCCTCCGACAGGGCGGCGATGCTGTTCAGGTCAGCAAAGGCGACCTCGGGTTCGATCATCCAGAACTCAGCCAGATGGCGGCTCGTGTTGGAATTTTCTGCCCGAAACGTGGGGCCAAAGGTATAGACCTTCGATAGCGCTAACGCGTAGCTTTCGACGTTCAGCTGCCCGGAGACCGTGAGGAAGGTTTCGGTGCCAAAGAAGTCGTCGCTGAAATCGGTATCGCGATTGACCGAATCGAGTGTGCTCACCCGGAACAGTTCGCCTGCGCCTTCGCAGTCGCTGCCAGTGATAATCGGGGTGTTGACCCAGAAGAAACCATTGTTGTTGAAGTAGTTGTGCACGGCCTGAGCGAGCCCATGTCGAACCCGGGCGATGGCACCAAAGGTGTTGGTGCGGGGCCGCAGGTGGGCTGCGGTGCGAAGAAATTCGAAGGTATGCCGTTTCTTGGCAATGGGGTAGCTTTCGGGGTCATCGATGTCACCAACCAGGGTGACCTCACTGGCCTGAATTTCAACGGCTTGACCTTTGCCCTGGGACGCGACCAGGGTGCCCGTGATGGCGACTGCGCAGCCGGTGCTCAGCTCAATAATCTCGTCGTAGTTAGTCAGCGCGCCGTCTGCCACAACCTGTATAGCGTCAAAACAGGATCCGTCGTGCACCTGGAGAAAGGAAAAGCCGCCCTTTGACGTGCGTCTTGAGCGCAACCAACCCTTGATTTGAACACTTGTATCGAGCGCGATGGCACCGGCAAATAGGGTTTTGAGGGACGGGTAGTGGCCACTAACAGCGTTAGTGGCAGTGTCGGGTATTGATGAATCTGAACTGGGGGCCATGCGGCAAGTAACCTGTCTCGGGTGGGGGCATAATGATAGTTTAAATCACCTTCATACAGTTACTCAGAGAGAACAGATGCTGCAGGTTAAATTTCTGCTGGTCGGCTTGTTATTAGCGGCTGGCTTTGTGGGTTATCAGTGGTTGGGCGATCTGCCCACGATTCCACCGGTGCGTTTGCCGGCAACCCCCGGTTCCGCGCCGCTCGATGCCGAGACCAGGGACGATGCACAGTTCGGAGCATCCGCCGCGGATGGGTTTGTGGCGGCGACCGGTGAGGAATCACAAGATGAAGGGTTGCCGAGCCTTAATGATAGCGATGACTGGTTGCGCGAACGCCTTGCAGCAACGGCGTTACCCTGGCTGGCGGAATCTGAACTGGTGCGAACGTCTGCGACGGTGCTGGCCAATGCCGCCGAGGGCAAAGTGCCACGTAAGTTTGTCGAATTTTTGGCACCTGAGGGTGAGTTTACCGTTATCGCCCAAAGCGGGCGCTTGGGAGTGGACCCTGCGTCCTACGCACGCTACGACCCGTTTGTGGCGTCGCTGACGTCGCTTGCGCCCGCACGTGCGGCTGCGGTGTTTGAGCTTGTCGAACCCTTGCTTGCAGAGGCGTTGCGAGAGCTGGGTGGCGATGCAAGTGGTGTTGTTGCGTCACCACGGGAGTTGGCCTATGAGGCGCTGGAAGTGGCGCTGGCAACGCCCATGGGCACAGTAGATGCCGCTCTCGTGCGGCCAAAAGTCATCTATAAGTACGCTGACGAGTCATTGGAAAAATTAGCGCCGCTGCAGAAGCAATTGTTGCGGATGGGGCCCGATAACTTGCGCAAGGTGCGTTTCTGGCTAGAAGATTTTGGCGCGCAGCTGGTGCCCGGTGTGACACCTGCTTTGGATATCAGTGAAACAGCGGAGTCGGCAGCCACCGGTGGACCCTTCGTGTTAAGCGACGGGTAGCTCGATGCGAAAGTGAGCGCCGGTTGTCTCGGTTTCGGTCTCGTTCAGCAAGCGCAGTGTGCCGCCCTGACTGGCGAGCAGTCTGCTGGCAATTGTTAGCCCAAGGCCGGTTCCGCCGCTTTCTTTAGCGGTGGTGAAAAAGGGTTGCAATACCTTTTCCTGATTGCCTGTTGAGATGCCCTGACCGTTGTCTGCAATGTCGATATGTACCCTGTCTGGGTGATCGGGCGGCGACCTGAGTGATATCTCGATGGTCGTGGCGGTTTTGCTGTGCACCAGTGCGTTCTCGATGAGCTGGGTGACCGCTGCGGCGACGGCTTCCTCGCTGATGGCGGCAAACACGGGTTCTTCTGGCAGGTCGAGTTCAATGTCAGGTGAGTGGTGGGTCGTGTTACCGGAGTGGTGCTGGGCACCCGGGCTAAACGCTGCCCTAAGTCTGCTCAACAAATCATTGAGGTTGCTATTGGCGTCCAGTGCAGGATCTTGCATGTCGGCCTTTGCCAATTGCAGCAGTGAGTTAGTGAGACGATGCAGATGGGTAACGTCACCACCCATGTTGTCGAGAAAAGTATGCCGCTGGGCGGCTGTCATTGTGTCGCCGTGGTCTTCAAACATTTCGATGGCGCCGCGCAGAGCGGTGAGTGGCGTTTTGAACTCGTGGGAGACATGGCGGGCAAACTCCTGCACATAGCGACGACGGTCTTCCAGGCTCCGCCCCATGGCAACTATCTGCTCGCCCAGTGCCGCGATTTCGGCGGTGCCGCCGGGTCTGAGGTTGTCCATGGCGCGCTCATCGCCCTGACTTACCCGGCGAGCTAAATCTTGAATGACCCCGATTGGTCGAACGATCGTCCGTGAAGCGATAAAGGCGATCAGTACAACAACACCCAGCAGGAGTGCTGCGGCATAAGCTAGCAGACGGCCTTTTGCGTACAGGGCCTGCACAATATTTGCGGGTGTTCGAGACAGTAAAACCACGCCCAGCACGCGGCCTTCGAACAAAATCGGAGTGGCGACAAACGCGCGAATGCGGCTGGTTCTGCTAACCGATTGCAACGGTGTTTGACTGATCGGGTCTTCCTTTTTTCGCAGACGGCTGACATGCCTGCCTTCTAGTGCCTGCGCGACTTCCTGCGTGTCGAGCAGATGGGTATAGCGATCTTCGCCAGTGGTGGCCACCACAATACCCTGATGGTCGACGATGCGAATGGCCGCCAAGGTCATGCGTTGTGCGTCTTTTAAAATGGATTCGAGATCCTGGCCAATGATATAGGCAAGGCTGTCGGGACGAACACTTTCGGCAAGGGCAGCGGGTTCAGGCTGGGGTGGTAAGATTTCTGTATCAACCAGATCGAGCACGGGGGCGCGGTAGTGAACGCCCTGATTTTCCGGGGCTAAAGAAGCGGTGCCGAGAGTGCTGCCGGGTGCCCGGGAGTGGCGCTCAAGTTCGCTTAGGTTGCCGTCGGGCTGTTCGTAGGCGAGTACTCGATCAAAGGCGTTTCGATAGGCCGCTGAGATGAAAGCGGCCTGAGCGATGAGCTCTGATTCCGTTTGGCGTACGAGGGCACTTTCGTATAGGCGCAGCACCTGAATGCCTGCCAGCGGCAAGGCCAGCACGATGAGGTTGAGCGAAATGAGAACAGTGCGGAGGCGGGGGCGGCGCATTGTGTTGTTAAACGTCTAACCGATAGCCCACACCGTGGCTGGTGTGGATGACTTCAGCGCCGTAGGCCCGCAGCTTATCGCGCAGCCGGCGGATATGACTGTCGATGGTGCGATGGCTGACGATACGCTTGCCAGGGTAGGCGCCACGCATTAGCGCGTCGCGCTCAAACACCTTGCCCGGCCGGCTCGCCAGCAAACTCAAGATTGAGAACTCGGTTGCGGTGAGCGAGACCGCTTCATCCTCCCAGGCGACGCTGCGGCGTTCGGGGTCGATAAACAGTTTGCCGATATTAAGCGGTGAATCGCTGGTGCTTGTTCTGGGTCGGCGCAATATGGCTCGTATGCGTGCGAGCAGTTCACGTGGGCTGAATGGCTTTGTGACGTAATCGTCCGCGCCGAGTTCCAAGCCTATAATGCGATCGATCTCTTCGTCTTTTGAGCTTAAAAACAAGATGGGTACTTCAGAGCTGCGGCGCAACTCACTGCACACTTCGATGCCGTCTTTCTCCGGCATGAGTATGTCGAGCACTATGAGGTCGTAGTCGGTGATTTTAGCCAGCCGTAGTGCTTCGGCACCATCAGCGGCCTCATCGATGGAAAAGCCTGCCTGGCCCAGCGCGTAACGCAAAACTTCGCGTATGTGGGCGTCGTCATCAACAATGAGAATATAGGGGGCGTTGGTCATGCCGGCAGTCTAGCACCGGCTATCTGATGTGTTTGCCTCGTACCGCTTGAAAGCGCCAGCTTGCGCAAAATCTGCACTGAATACGGCCGTTTTTGCACATGCGCGGGGGTGATTACAGCAGTGCTATACGACCGTTTACACCGCCGAAACGGTCTTAACTGCTATTTGGGCAGTTCTACATCAGAGCGGAAGGGGCTGTGTTTAAGGGTGTGGTCTATGTCTTCCTTTACGTAGGCGCGCTCTTCATCAAGGAAGCGGGCGACAGCATCGCGAAAGTCAGGATCAAGGACAAAGTGTGCGCTGTAGGTGGCTTGCGGTAGATAGCCGCGAGCCACTTTGTGTGCGCCCTGGGCCCCGGCCTCGACCCGCGACAGACCGCGTTCAATAGCAAATTCGATGGCCTGGTAATAACAGACTTCAAAGTGCAGAAACGGGTGATCCTCAATGCAACCCCAGTTGCGCCCAAAAAGGGTATCGGAGCCAATGAAATTGATGGCGCCGGCAACATAGCGACCTTCACGTTCGCAGAGAATCAACAGAATGTCGTCGGCTACGCGGGCACTGATCAGCGAGAAGAATTCACGGGTCAGATAAGGGCTACCCCATTTGCGGGCGCCAGTGTCTTCATAAAACTGGTAAAACGCATCCCAGTGCTTTTCTTGCAGATCGCTACCCGTCAGCCGATGAATGGTGATGTCGTTTGCGAGTGCATCGCGTCGCTCCCGGCGAATATTCTTACGTTTCTTTGATGACAGTTGGGCCAGGAAATCGTCGAAGTGGCTGTAGTTGTTGTTTAGCCAGTGATATTGCTGGTCCATGCGCCGCAGGTAGCCCAGTTCGCCGGCGGTGCGCCACTGTTCTTCTGGCATGAATGTGAAGTGGACGGTAGAGGCTTTGGTCTGATCAGCCACTTGCATGCAGGCGCCGAGTAACAGCTCCGTCGTGTCAGCTGGACTGTCGGGGGCGCAGAGCAAGCGCCGCCCGGTCGCCGGAGTAAACGGAATACTGCCTTGCAGCTTCGGGTAATAGTTGCGCCCACTGCGTTGCCAGGCGTCGGCCCACGCGTAGTCGAACACGTACTCGCCCTGAGAGTGTCCTTTCATGTACATCGGCACAATGCCAAGTATTTTTTCCTCGCGCTCCAAGACCAAATGAAAGGGCTGCCAGCCCGTTTCGGCGGTGGCGCTACCAGAGTCTTCGAGTGCAGCTAGAAAGGCATGGCGCAGGAAGGGATTGTAGGTTGCATTGGTTGGGTTGGCACAACGGTCCCACGCCTGCGCGGGAACGTCGTTGATGCTGTGCAGAATTCGTGCGGTGGTGTCAGCCAAGATTGGAGTTACTGCTGGCGCTGCTGTTGCAGGGGAGGTTCATCTTAACCGGTTGGCGATTCAGTAAATACCTGTTTCAAGCCCGGCCGCGAGCAGGGTGCCCAGCTCTTCGCATTGAGAAAGAGCGGCCTGTGTGATTTCGCCTTTGACAATGACCGGCTCCTGTACCTGCACAAACGGATAGCCCTTGGCGATTCGAGCGATTGCGCTGATTGCGCCACTGCCGTCATTGCCGGCACTGACAAAGACGGCGTAAGGCAGAGGTTGCAGTTGGTTCTCAACTTCATAGTAGGTTCGGTCGAGAAAATCCTTCATGGCACCCGACATATAGCCAAAATTCTCTGGAGTGCCAAGCAGCAGACCGTTGGCCCATAAAAGATCAGCTGGGCCGGCATCGCGAGCTTCCAATACGCGCAGTTCGACCCCTTCGATATCAGGGTGCCGGGCACCCTGGACAACCGCGGCGGCGAGTTTGCCGGTGTTGCCGGTCTTGGTGTGGTACACCAGCAGCAGATGCTTCATTTCGGTCATAGCGGCAGTATACTCCGACCATGAAAGGCCGGGATTCTAATACGCAGGTAGAGCAAACTCACGCAGCCGAAAATCTGCGGTCTGACGTGACGTTGGCAGATGTGTACGCCGCTCGCGAGCGAATTGCTGCAGACATTCGGATAACACCCTGTACGCGCTCCGCCACGCTGTCGGCGATGACGGGTGCAGAGGTTTGGCTGAAGTTTGAGAATTTGCACTTCACCTCATCGTTCAAGGAGCGTGGTGCGCTCAATGCGCTGCTGTTGCTGTCCCAGGCGCAAAGAGACAAAGGTGTGGTGGCGATGTCAGCCGGCAACCATGCCCAGGCGATGGCCTATCACGGTCAACGTCTTGGTCTGCCAACCACCATTGTTATGCCGCTATCGACCCCGAACGCCAAGGTTGAAGCCACACGCGTCTTTGGTGCAGAGATATTGCTTCGTGGCGACGATTTTGATCAGGCCAGAGCGTTTACAGAAGTGCTGGCCCAAGAGCGGGGGCTGACTCTGGTGCATCCGTTTGATGATGTCGACGTTATTGCAGGCCAAGGTACGCTTGGGCTCGAGCTTGCCGATCAGCTGTCACACTTTGACGACCTTATCGTCCCGGTTGGTGGTGGTGGGTTGTTGGGTGGCACGTCGCTGGTGCTCCGCAGTTTGCGTCCAGATCTGCGCATCACCGGTGTGCAAATGGAGCGTTACTCTGCGGCGGTGGAGGCGTTCACCGGAGAGTCTCGAGCGGCCATTCCTGGCAACACCGTGGCTGAGGGTATTGCCGTTAAACAGCCGGGCCGTCGCACGTTGCCGCTCTTGCAAAGCAATGTAGACGACATGTGTTGTGTGAGCGAAACCGCTGTGGAACAGGCTGTGTTTACCCTGCTTGAAATAGAAAAAACGGTCACTGAGGGGGCGGGTGCCGCGGGCCTTGCGGCACTCATGGACAACCTGGAACGTTACCGCGGCCGTAAGGTTGTTGTGGTTCTCACCGGCGGCAATGTCGACATGATGATTCTCTCATCCATATTGCAGCGGGGTTTGGTACGTAGCCATCGGCTGGCCCAATTGAAAGTTGAAATTCCCGATTTGCCTGGAGCGCTGGGTCAGCTGACTCAGGCTATTGGCGAGCTCGGAGGCAACATTGTTGAGCTTGAACATCACCGAGCATTCGCGGGCTCAACCGTGCGCGCGACACAAATAGAACTGTCGCTGCAATTGCGTGGCGAGGCTGAGCTTGAGGCGCTACTTAGAGCGTTGAATGAGATGGGCTATGAAGCCCAATCGATTATTGAGGGAGAGAGAGATGCGCGTTAAAACGCCCAGAATAAATCCGCTGCAGGCGGATGAATGGACAGACGAGGCACGCGAGGTTCTCGCGCCGATGCTAGATGGGAAGGGCGTGAACAGTGCTCAAGCAGAGCCATTCAACATTTTCAAAACCATGGTTCATCATCCAGATTTAGCGCGTCGCTGGTTAGTATTTGGCAATCACATTCTGGGTAAATCGACCCTGTCGCCACGTGAGCGGGAAATACTGATCTTGCGGATCGGCTACCTGTGTCAGGCGGGGTATGAGTGGGGACAGCACGTGGTGATCGGCAAGCGCGTTGGTATGACGGTTGCAGATATCAACGCCTGTAAGACCGGTCCAACGACACAAGGTCTGAGTGATTCCGATCGCTTGCTGTTGCAGGCTACTGACGAATTGCATGCTGATGCGCACATCAGCGACGCCACCTGGGCCGGCCTTGTTGAACACTTTGATACTCGACAAATGATGGATCTGGTCTTCACCGTAGGCCAATACAACATGGTGTCGATGGCGTTGAATAGCTTTGGTGTGCAGCTTGATGAGGGCCTGCCGGG
>JALZVT010000171.1 GCA_023300545.1 Pseudomonadales bacterium | reverse complement strand
TTGCCAATACGCTGCAGTCGCAACGATGAATTTTCCGTACAACCCGACATAACCAGATCACCACCGCGCTCAATGACACAGGAGTTTGCCGTGCTTGCGCGAAGCTCCCCCCGCTCGCCTAGCGGGGTTGCAGGTACAAACACCCATTGTTGAGACGCCGCGTTATTACACACCGATTGCTGCAACTTCGGTGCAGCAGCACGATCAAGGCAAAGACCGCTGTTGGCATTGCGTATTTCCCCGCTGATTACAGCGTCAGACTCTAACTGTTGTTCCTGATCACCAAGCCCCACGCAAACGCCCTGAGCAACAAAGCCGAGTGCTTTGCTGCCTCGACGCCTGCAAATGCTGGCGCCGTCAGCAAACTCAACCAAACGAGATTGATCAAGATAGTCAAACTCAATGAGGTCCGTTGGGCTTGGTGGCAGCCAGCGCAGCCAGCCGCGATCTTGATCGGTCACTATTTCTCGCGCACGGCGCCACATTTCCACAAAGCCCCGTGCTGATCGATAGAGCGGGTCAAGGTCAGCATCAGACAGGCCATGCAGACGCATGTCGGCCAGCAAATCGGGCACAAGACCAGCCTGGGCCAAACCGCGCTCGTTGAAATCAAAGCGAACCCCTTCCAGCGCCATCACTTCAAGGGAGGTGCGTGCACCGACGGCGGCCGGTACCAGGTTCTGCGGTAACGCAATCGGGTAGACCAGCGGCGGTGGTTGCAGCAACGGTTGTCCGGTCGCTTCGTGAGTTCGGCGCGCTTTCGCGTGCACGCCAAAGCGACCAAACGGCCAGCCCGCAAAGCCATTCCAATCGGGGGCGAAGGCAAGCTGCCCTCCCAATGCCAGATTGTTCTTATCAAAGTAACCATCACCCAGCGCATCCCGCGCATACAGATAACCCTGCGCGAAGCCGCCACCGCCATCGGTGGAGGCAAAGGGCAGACCCGCCCCAGCGTTATCTATTCCGGCGTATTCGCCACCGGCTGAGTGCACCGACATCATTCCGCCCAGCTTTTTTATTCGCTGCAGTTGCGCGTAGGTGAACGTGTATTCCGCCGCGCCGTTCGGTCGCATCGGATGCGCTGAGGCGTGGGTCATGAGCGCCGGGTATTGAAACGGCTCAAGCAACGCCAAGGTGTCAGCAAAAGGTTTATCACCCGCATGTCCAAGGTCAGCAAGCAGGCCACGCGCCATCATCTCTTTGATCAGGAACACACCCTTATCTGACAGACCTATCGCTGAGCAATCGCCAAGATAGGCGGAACACGGACGCAGAGGTCCGGTATTAAGGGGCTGAAAATTGGCGGCACCGCCAAACTGCGTTTCTTTATGGTGGGTGGGGAACAACACCGCTAACCCCATCGCTTCGAGCTTTGTCAGCCCTTCTTCGATGTGCGCTGAACTGCAGCGACGTCCCAGATCGCAGTTGAACTGATGGTCCACTTCAGAACCCAGTACCAGTGCCATTTTTCCCTCGGCAATCAACTGCGAGGCCTGTTCTGGCGTCTGCGCAATCGCAACCCAACCGCCACGGTGCTCTTTGACCCAGGCCACAAGCTCGTGTGCGGCTCGCACCTGATGTTCCAGAGCCTCCATATCATTGGACGTGCGATGCGGCGCAGGTAACGCGTCTGAACCAAACTGCTCCAATATTAATTTCAGCACGCCGGGCAAACGGTTTTCGCCCCGGCCGAACATGTCCTGATTATTCACGGCGTGTACCACCACCAGCCGCAAACCGCCCTGATAGGCTCGATAAAGCCAATCAACATGGCTCTGTTGGTGGGTTTTTAAGGCCTGTGTCGGCCAGGTTTGATAGGTGGGAAACCCGTCCTCGTCATGCGAGCCAAACAGCCCCGCAAGAGAGCGCGATGAGGAAAATGCTTCTACTCTCTGGTGCGCCCTCTCAAGATGGCTGGGAATGGGCGTCAGCACGTCTCGAGGCTCACCGAACGATGCACCCCACAACACGGATTCGCCAAAGGCGATGTGCGCCAGCAAGTGATTGTGCAGGTCTGCATAACCTTCCGCAGGCGTCACCGGAGCAAGTTCAACCAATGGGCCGGGCAGCACAGGCATAGTCGCGGCGCAGCTGCTGTCGTAAACGTGCCAATACCCGACATCCGCAGAGCAATCGGTGGGCTGAGTAAAATGCGCGCCCATGACGTTTTGAAACGGACCATCGCAAGCGTCGGCGCCACCGCCAAACAACGTCGCGCTATACCGCCGCTTGGGTTGTTTGTTGACGCAATCGCCTTGGCTCAAGGGCCCCCAAATTGGCTCTGAGTGCTCTTCGACGGGCGCCGGCGAGCATGCCGACAACACAAAAATCAAACCCTGAGCCGCAACAGCACACCTGGTGAGAAGCCTATTAATTTTCAACGGTCTGCTTAGGATTCGACAATTATGGGAATCGCAATTCCAAATCGGTGAACCAGCAAACGGGCACGCCCCTTAGACTCGCTCACCAGACGGTCACACACTTGCATGTCACTCGCCAATTCATTGTTAACAGCACTAATAATATCGCCCACTTGCAAACCTGAACGTTCTGCAGGACTGCCTTTTGCGATGCGCTCAACAAAAACCCCTTTCACGCCAGAAGGAATCAGATCCTCTGAATTAGTCTGCCGAATGAACGCACCGAGTTGTTCAAGGTTTTCGATCAATGGCGTTTTGAAGGCTCTCGCCTGGACGCCAATCGTTTTTTCCACCCCATTTTCGCGAATATAAGTGAGCTGATACGTCTTGCCAGGGGTAGCTACACCAATCCATGCGCGCAACGCATGGGGTGATCGAACCGACTTGCCAGCAAAACCGATGACAATATCGCCCGGCTGCAATTGGGCTCGCTCTGCATCACTGCCAGAGCGGATACT
>JALZVT010000170.1 GCA_023300545.1 Pseudomonadales bacterium | reverse complement strand
TTCTATTCGTGCTACCAGTTCTGGCAAGTCGAATGGTTTGACCAGATAGTCATCTGCGCCCAGCTCAAAGCCTTGCAGTTTGTCTTCCAGTTGATCACGTGCGGTGAGCATGATGATTGGGGTAGTGAGTTTCGCCTCCTGACGCAGTCGACGACAGACTTCAAGGCCGTCGACGCCTGGCAGCATAATGTCCAAGACAATGACGTCGTAACGTTCTGTCACTGCTAAGTGCAGGGCAATCAAGCCATCGGCTGCGTAATCGACCGTGCAACCGGTCGCTTCAAGAAAAGCGCCGACGGTCTCTGCGAGCTCTCGATGGTCTTCTACAAGCAATATTCTATAGCTGGCCATCGTCGAGAAAATTTCCTCATAACTTATGGATGGATTATAGCCGGAAGCTGCGTCTCAATCGGTGAATGTATCGTGAAGTGGCCGGAAAATCATTAAAAAGTTGACCGCATATATTATTTTTTGACGCAGCGGTGAACAGTTTGCGCTTTGTAGCGGATTCGCTCACGCTCCCGCGCAGAGAGTGGTTTCAAAACACAACGACCGGGGAGGGTCATCATGGCGGTAAACGCAGACGATTTATTAGAGATACAACATCTTGGCCAGCGCTATGCAGATGGCGTGATGCAGCGCGATGCACAAATTTGGGGTGACACCTGGGCGACTGACGGCGAGTGGCATTTGGCGCCTGGCATGGACCCTGTCAAAGGCCGCGAAGAGTTGAAAACCTTTTGGACCGGCGTGATGCAAGGCTACCCTTGGGTGCTGCATTGGGTGCAGCCCGGCATGATTGAAGTGAGTGGCGACACAGCCACTGCCAGATTTTATGTGCAAGAAAATATCAAAGACGCGCAAGACGCGGGGTTTCGGGTTGCGGGTGTCTACAACGACGAACTGGTTCGAGAAAACGGCGAGTGGAAATTTGCAGTGCGCCGTTTCAGTGTTCTGTATCGTGGCCCGGTTGATATGACGGGCGATTGGATGGGCTATCCTTCGGCCTGATTCGGATGAGTCCTACTAACAGCCACCGCTGGTGGCTGTTGTTCGGGGTCTGGTTACTGTACAGCGCCTTCGGACTGGTCGCGGCGAGCCTCGCGCCGCTGGTATCTATTGTTGAGAGCGAACTCAATATTTCGCACACCCGGATGGGCAGCATCATGGGGGCTTGGCAGCTGGTGTATATTTTTGCGGCCATTCCCTGTGGGTTGCTGCTCGATCGGCTGGGCGCACGATGGGCGTTATTGCTGGGCGTGATGCTCATTGCGGCATCTGCGCTTGCGCGTAGTTTTGCCGTCGATTACTGGGGCTTGCTGTTTGCTGTGATGTTGTTTGGGCTCGGTGGGCCCATCGTCTCGTCCGGCGCACCCAAGGTCATTACGACGTTGTTTGAGGGCAGTGATCGCGGCTTTGCCATGGGTGTCTATATGACGGGGCCAGCGCTAGGCGGTGTTGTTGCTCTAACTCTGACGCATTCGGTTCTGCTGCCGCTGTTTGATGGTGACTGGCGCAAGTTGTTGCAGTTGTGGGCTGCACTCACAGTTGGGTTTGGTCTGATTTGGTTTGGATTGGCCTCTCTCGGGCCGCCTGATCAGGAGCCAGCGGAGCGCGACGCCTCTGACAGCCAGCCCAGCAAGGGCGGATTGGGGGATTTGCTGCGCATTCCAGGGGTGCCTTTGGTGCTGTGCATGAGCATCGGTGTTTTCATGTTTAATCACGGCCTAAACAACTGGCTGCCAGAGCTGCTGCGCGCTGGCGGTAAGAGCATTGTTGCTGCGGGCAATTGGGCGGCGCTACCCACCGTGGTGGGAATTTTTGGTTCTTTATTGATTCCGCGACTGGCAACGCCAGAGCGCCGCTTCGGTATTTTGCTGTGGTTGTGCGCCTCTGCGACGGTGGCCAGTCTGCTGCTGCAAACTACAAACAATTACTCGTTGGGGATGGGGCTGCTGTTACAGGGCATTGCGCGTTCATCGATGATGACGGTGCTCATTCTGACGCTTGTCGAGTTACCGGGTATTGGCCAGCGCCGGGTTGGTGCGGCCAGCGGACTGTTCTTCTCAGCGGCTGAGGTGGGCGGGGTTATGGGCCCGCTCGGGCTTGGAGCGATGTATGAGTTAACCGGCGGGTTCAGCGCGGGGCTCTATGCACTAACTGCGGTCATGGTGGGGTTATCGTTGATCGTTATTCGGCTGCGGCGTCTGGCGACTGTCAGTACTGCTGATGCGGAGTCTGAGATAAAATAGTCAGGGTTCTCGATGCCTCCTGACAACACGCTGTCAGGAGGCGGCTGTATGATGGGGCTCGATTTTTTAGTTTTGCCTACCTCAGGAGAATTTTCCTTGAATCAGAAAATGGACGGTGCCCTGCATCTTGTCACCCTGCCGCCGGCCTTTGGCATGCGCAACGTCAGCCCTTTTTGCTTAAAGATCGAAATGCTGCTCACCGATTTGCAGCTCGATTTTACGATCGGCGAAGAGGCCGACCCGCGCAAAACACCCAAAGGTAAACTGCCGTACCTACGGATTGGCGATGATTCTTTGGCTGATTCGGAATTGATCGGTGAGTATCTCGAGCAACGCACCAATGGCGGTGTGTTTGGTGGCCTGTCAGCGGCGCAAACTGGCCAAGGTTGGGCGGCGACCCGGCTCGCTGAGGATCATCTGTACTGGATGATTGTGGCCAGTCGCTGGCTTGATGACGACTGGTGGCCGAATGTGATTGAGGGCTTCTTTGGTGAATTACCTGGTCTGATCAAGCCACTGGTGACTCGAATAGCCAGGCGAGAGGTTGTAAAAACCTATCATCTGCAAGGGCTGGGGCGGCACACGCTGGAAGAGCAGCACGGTTTTGCCCGTCGCGATCTAGCGGCACTCCAGGGTTGTATCTCGCCAGCTGGTTTCCTATGTGGTGATACGCCCAATTACTTTGACTATTCTGTCGCGGGCATACTGGCGGGCATGTATGACAACACGCCTGCCACCTGGCTGACTACCCTGGCTGCAGAGTATCCAGACTTGCGCGCCTACGCCGATCGAGTGCAGTCTCACGTGGGTGTTTTTGGTCGGTACGTTTAGTTGTTCTATCTCTGGCTCAAGGCCTTTCACATCATCTTTGTGGTGGCGTGGATGGCGAGCATTATGATTTATCCCCGCTATAAGATTCACCAGCTGTCCTCAAAGCCTGGCGAACCGCTGTTTGATACGCTGCATAAGGCCTCTAATCTGTTGCGACGCATGATCATGACGCCGTCGATTGTATTGGTGTGGGTGTTTGGCATCGCCATGGTGGTGTCGAATTCAGCGCTGCTCAGCACCGGCTGGTTGCAGGCGAAGCTGGTGCTGGTGCTGGTCTTGTCCGGCGTGCATGGCTGGTTCGTGACTCTGGGCAAGCGTATTGATGCCGGCGATACCACAATCGATGCCAAGCGCATGCGGCTGCTCAACGAAGTGCCTTTTCTGTTGCTTATCGGCATCGTGATTCTTGTGGTGGTTCGCCCGTTCTGATATTTCTGTAGGTTGTTTTTTGCAGGAATAGCCGATGAAACTTCACGAATCACCTTCGCCCAATGCGCGCCGTGTGCATATTTTTATGGCCGAGAAAGGCGTTGAGATAGAGCGCGTGGCTGTTGATATTCGTGGTGGTGAAAATCTGACGCCAGACTACAAGGCCAAGAACCCCGCTGGACGTGTTCCTGTGCTGGAACTGGATGACGGGACCTTTATTGGCGAGAGCGTAGCCATCTGCCGCTACCTGGAAGCACTGCATCCGCAGCCCAATCTGTTGGGTAGTTCGGCCAAGGAAATAGCGTTGGTTGAGATGTGGCAGCGCCGCGCAGAACTCAACTTCATGATGAATGTGGCGATGGCCTTTCGAAACATCACCGGCTTCTTCAAAGATCGCGAAACACCCGTCAAAGAATACGGTGAGGTGTCAGCGGTTGTGGCCGCCGAGTTTGTGCCGATGTTCGATGACCAGCTTGGCAAAACCCAGTATCTGGCTGGCGATAATTTTTCGATTGCTGACATCACCATGGCAATCGCCTGGGGCTTTGCAGGACAGGTCAAGGTTGTCGAGCTACCGGCCGCACCAAATATCGAACGCTGGCTTGCCGAGGTGAACGCGCGGCCCAGTTTTTCTGCAAGTTAACGGGTGGCTGTAGCGCCAATATACGACAAGCCGATACACGACAAGGGGAACGACAATGGCTTACGAAACAATTCTGGTTGAGCAATCAGAGGGTATTTTGACGCTGACGATGAATCGGCCCGAGCGGCTCAACGCCTGGACTTTTCAGATGGCTGATGAGCTGACTGCGGCTATTGCAGAGGGCAATGCGGATGAGAATGTTATCGCTATGGTGCTGACCGGTGCAGGGCGTGGATTTTGTGCCGGTGCGGATATTGAAACGGTATTCAAGGCGCAAAATGAAGGCACCGAGACAACCAGTGATAAGACCACAGGCCGCAATATCGCTGGCAACTGGGTTGATCTGATACGTTCCTCAAAGCCCATGGTTGCGGCAGTAAACGGTGCCGCCATTGGTGTGGGACTGACACAGATTCTGCCGATGGACAGCATTGTGGCGGCCAAGGGCGCAAAGCTCAGTGTGCGTTTCATTAAGATGGGTGTGGTGCCTGAGCTTGCGAGTTCGCATTATCTGCCGGCTCGGGTTGGCTTTGGTCAGGCTAATGAACTGATGCTCACGGGTAAAACGGTGTTGGCAGAGGAAGCGCTGGCGATTGGTTTGGTCGATAAACTGGCCGAGCCTGATGAACTGTTGCCGCTAGCACAGGCGACCGCCAGAGCCATGGGGGAGAACCCTCAGGCCGCGTTGCGGATGGTGAAAGAATTGATAACCCTCAACATGGGTGAAGGCTCTATTACGCAAGTGCAGAACCGTGAGCTTGCGGCACTGCAAGAAGCCTACAAATCGCCCGAGCATAAAGAGGCCATTGCTGCCTTTCTGGAAAAGCGTGAGCCCGACTTTCTGGCAGCACGCAAAAACTCGACGTCAGGGTAGTTGGCTGATTGAATGGGTTTTGTCGTGGCGGTTATTGGTTGTTTCCAAAGGGTGAATTTAGGTAGTGTGCTAAATCTGCGGCCGAGTCTGAATTATTCTGCTCGCCGGCTTCAAGTCGATAGATGGTTTGTAGATGAACCTCATCAGGTCCGTCAGCAATGCGTAGCCCGCGCGCGCGAACTAACGCAGCGGCAGCCGGTGAGTCGCTGGTGATGCCCGCGGCACCAAACAACTGGATCGCACGATCGGCAACAGCCTGATACACGCGAAACGTTGAAACCTTGATCATGGATATCTGTTTGCGGGCGGCCTTGTTGCCGATGGTGTCGAGCATGAGTGCGGCGTGCTTTACGAGTAGCCGTGCCTGATCCACCTCAATGCGTGACAACGCCACCGCTTCTTTGGTTGAGCTATAGCCATCAACGCGCGTGCCAAAGGTGGTGCGCTGTTGGGCGCGCTGAATCATGAGGCTGATGAGCACTTCACATTCGCCTATTGCGCGCATGCAGTGATGCAGGCGTGCGGGCCCCAGTCTGGCCTGGCCGATTGCAAAACCGGCGCCTTCCTCGCCAACCAGATACTGCTTTGGTACGCGTACGCTATCAAAGCGAAACTGGGTGTGGCCGCCAGAGGTGTGGGTTGCGCCAAAAATCGGGACGTCGCGCTCGACGACAACACCGGGCAGATCGAGCGGCACAATCACCAGGCTCTGGCGTTTAGACTTGGCAGCGTCTGGGTCGCTTACGCCGACGACTATGGTGAATTTTGTATTGGCCATAGAGCCGTTGGTGGAAAACCATTTGCGTCCGGTAATTACATAATCGTCGCCGTCGGCAACTATGGTTGTCGCCAAATTGCCGGGGTCGCTGGAGGCTACCTCGGGTTCGGTCATGGAAAAGCAGGAGCCGCTGGTACCTTCAAGCAATGGCTCGAGAAACTGTTCTTTTTGCTCTTCGGTGCCAAAGAGCTGTAACAACTCCATGTTGGGCGTATCAGGCGCGTGGGAGTTGCAGCAACGCGACGCCCAGGGCAGTTGCCCGAGTATTTGCGCAACACCGGTGAACTCCAGATTGCTGAGCCGAGTACCGGGTTCGTGCTCGGCGAGACGAGGCAGTGCCAGATTCCACAGGCCGAGTGCTTTTGCTTCCGCGCGCAGCGTGGTTTCGATTTGCGGAATCTCGGCGCCTGCGTTGGATTGCTCTTGCCAGAGGCGGTTGTTCGGCAATATTCGTGTTTGGTAAAAGAGCTGAACCGCATCTTGCACCGCGTGTGCGGCTTTGCTGATGGGGAAAGGCTCGCTGCTATCTAGTGGACTGTTTGAAGTGGTCAAGCTAACGCCCCGTGTAGTGTGGATCACGCTTTTCCAGAAACGCCTGCATACCTTCTTTGGCATCGGAGGTTCTCGAACACATCAGCTGGTTGCGGTTTTCAATGGCCATCGCAGCTTCCAGCCCTGCGGCATCTATTGCCATGTTCAGGCCTTCTTTTGTCAGCCGCAGTCCCATGGGTGAAGTGGTGAGCATTTGTTGGATGTAAGGTTCGGCTGCGGCTTCTAGCTGTGCGTCGGGCACCACCTCGGAGACTAGGTTGGTTGCAAGTGAACGCTTTGCATCGATAAAGCGTCCCGTTAGCATCAACTCTGAAGCCACAGACGTACCTACCAGACGGGGCAGGAAGTAGCTTGAGCCCATGTCGCAGGCTGACAAACCAATGCGAATGAAAGCGGCGTTCATGCGGGTGCTCTCGCCGGCAATGCGAATATCTGAGGCGAGTACAAACGAAAAGCCACCACCACAGGCCGGGCCGTGAACCAGTGAGATAATGGGTTGGGGGCAGCGCCGCATGCGGATGTAGACCTCGGCTAAATAGCCTTGAAAACCCATACCGCCACCGAACAGGGGCGGCTTGTCGTCTGAACGGCGTTCAGCGCCTTCCTTGATGTCGAGACCGGCGCAGAATGCGCGTCCGGCACCGCGCATAACCACGATGCGCGTGTAGTCATTTTCTGCCAGACCCCCAAAGTAATCGCGCAGGTCGGTGACCATCTGTTCGTTGATGGCGTTGAGCGACTCCGGGCGGTTGAGACTCAGCCAGTCGACCTGATCGCGGCGGTCGATATACAGGGTTTCAAACGTTGGTGCGGTTGGAGAAGTGGTCATTTGAAGTGCCTTCCTGTTCTTGTGCTTTTGGGAGTAGAGTAAAGGGAAAGCGGTTTGAATTCATGCCGTGGTTAATAAGAGGGATGGGATGCTATGAGCGAAGCGGTACAACTTGATGCGGGGATGTCAGTGCAGGCGACCAGCGATCCAGAGTCGATCGAACTGAGCCAAATCGACGTGGCTGATCCCAGTCTTTTTGAGCACGATAAGCTATGGGGCTATTTTGAACGGCTACGCAATGAAGACCCGGTGCACTACTGCAAAGATTCTTCCTTTGGCCCTTACTGGTCGATCACCCGCTATAAAGATATTATGGCTGTCGATATTGATCACGAGGCCTTTTCTTCCGAGCCCGCGATTTTACTCGGTGATCAACCCGAAGACTTTGCGTTTGTAAATTTCATTGCGCTCGATCCGCCCGTGCACGACGTTCATCGAGCCGCCGTTACCGGTGTTGTCGCGCCGCGTAACCTGGCAGAGCTCGAGCCGATTATTCGTCAGCGCGCTGCGAATATTTTGGACAGCCTTCCCGTTGGTGAAACCTTCAACTGGGTCGATCGGGTATCTATCGAACTAACCACCCAAATGCTCGCCATCATTTTTGATTTTCCATTCGAAGATCGCGCGAAGCTGACCCACTGGTCAGACGTTGCCATTGCGACGCCTGAAATGACGGGCGGTACCGAGGTCACTGAAGAGTATCGGCGGGAGCAAATGGTTGAGTGCCTGGAGTATTTTTCCCGGCTCTGGCATACGCGTGCTAACGAACCAAAGAAATTCGATTTTCTGTCGATGCTGTCCCACGATAACAACACCAAAGACATGATCGAGCGACCGATGGAGTTTCTGGGCACGCTGATGCTGTTGATCATTGGTGGCAACGACACAACGCGTAATTCCATTACAGGTGGCGTTGTTGCGCTCAATGAAAACCCTGATGAGTACGCCAAGTTAAGGGAAAACCCAAAACTGGTCTCTAACATGGTGTCGGAAGTGATTCGCTGGCAGACACCGCTTTCGCACATGCGGCGTACCGCTACGCGCGACCTTGAGTTTGGCGGAAAGCAGATCAAGAAAGGCGACAAGGTTGTCATGTGGTATGTGTCGGGCAACCGCGACGAGACCATGATTGAAAACCCCAACAATTTTTTAGTTGACCGTGAGCGCGCCCGGCAACATCTGTCTTTTGGCTTTGGTATTCATCGTTGCATGGGTAACCGGCTGGCAGAAATGCAGCTACGTGTGCTGTGGGAAGAAATTATGGCGCGGTTCGATTTTGTTGAAGTGATGGGCGAGCCTGTGCGCGTTC
>JALZVT010000169.1 GCA_023300545.1 Pseudomonadales bacterium | reverse complement strand
AGAATCGTCACTGGGAATCTGCAATTCGATGTTGGTGCTGCCAAAGGCTGCGCCATCGACAAAGTAGCGGCTGTTGAACGTGACAATTTCAACACCCGGCGGCACCGCATATTCGCCATTGAATTCCAGCGCCGCCCCCTCAAACAGCACACCCCCTGGAATGGCGAGTTCTCGTACCTGGGTGAGCTGTGCGTCTGCAGGCCAGAGCGCATGCAAATCAACGACGCGGCTGTTTGCTCTGAGCGTTGCCATGAACACGACTGACTCATCGTCGGGATCTTCGCTAGAAAGTGGGTTGGGCAACACAAAGACATCCGACAGATTGTTGCCGTCTGGCGTAAGTGATTCGAGACTAGATTGAAAGGCAATGGTGCCGCCGTCGCCGCTGATTGCAGGTTCAGAACTGAAGGCAGCGCGCGGTTCAAGTTCACCATGGGGGGTCAGCAAGGCCGTTGTATCGTTCAGTCGGTCGTGAACATAAAGTTGAGCCTGGTTGGGCACGTTGCCTTCACTCACCACGTCATTGGCGGGCGAGCTGAATACGATAAAGCGCTCGTCCTGACTGAGATCGGGCTGATCGCAGTGGGATTCAAGACTTGCAAAAAAGCGGGTAACAAACCGCGTTTGTCGATCATATTGGTAGCAGGCGTCGGTCGAGAACACCACCCGATTGCCGTCATGACTAAGCCAGGGCCTGTTTTGGGCAATGGCGTCGAGGCCACCTTCCACAAGAATCTCAATTTGCTGGGTTGTGCGATCCCAGGTGAAAAACTCATTGCGCCGGTAACTTGGGTTGGGGTAGTTGTCAATCAACGTATTTGAAAACGAGCTGAACAACACCAGATTGCCATTGCCACTAATAAGAACATCATTCCCAGAGACTGGGGCCAACTGGCGAAGCTCGGAGGTCTGGGTGTCAACTAGGAAAACACCAAAGCCTTGCTCCTGCAGTATGGCCGAGAACGCGATGTATCGACCATCGGCACTGATGTCCAGAGCACCAAGCCCCAACGCTTGTAGCAGCAACCGTTCGATGCCTGTGTTTCTGTCAACCAGACGCAAGGCGTCATCCCGGACGTTGCTATAAGCCACATATCGACCTGTTGCGCTGAGTGCGTAGTTGATCCCTGTGCTGCTTATGGTGGGCAGCGCAGCGCTGAGCTGTGTTATGGCGGCGCTATTGCGGGAGTAGCCGTAAATATCGGGTTCACCTTCATCACTCTCTCCCGCAGTCAGGTTAGATGCCTCGGAAAGAAAAGTGATCAGCCCGCCATCGTCACTAATCTGTGGCGCTGTACTGACGCCGTCACCACCCCAGGCCACAGGCTCACCGTTGACCGCAGAAACCCGCTCGAGCTCGGCGCTCTCTATGTGATAAATGTAGCTGTTACCTGAAGCACCAAAGGCGATCTTGGTGTTGGCTTTACTGCTCACGAGAGTAGCTCGAATTAGCGCTCTAACGTCGAGCCGAAGGTCGTCCGAAGTGAGACGAATCAACTCGTCAGTACTGCGATCAAACAGATACAGGTCCTCAGTGGTATTGGTGTCGCTGGCAATGAGCGATTGGGTCGTCACAATACTCACCCATCTGCCATCAGTACTGCTGCGTGCGGTTACTACAGATGTAAGTTCTGTGGGCAACAGAACTTGTGTTGTGCCCGCCGCGCGATCTAGGACCACTGACTGTGTTCGTGTCCCAGTAAAATTGCCGCGGTCGTCGCGTTCAACGGTGAATGTGGTGAGAATCACGCTGGCGGCATCGCCGCTTATGCTCATTTGCGAAACAGCTGTTTCACGAGCGAGCGATTCGATGCTCTGGTTAGTGAAGTCGTACAGATAAGCTCTCCCCTGTCCATTGGGCGTGGCGGGTTCTGAGAGATTGCTCGCACGAGAAATGAATGCGAGTAGGTTGCCGTTGCTTGAAAATTCGACGGGGTGACTTGCGTTGTTTGCGTCTGGCGTGATGTTAGTGATGGTGCCGCTGGCAAGATCATGAACCATCACATGATTGGTGTTTCGGCTGGCGTTTTGGCGGCTAAGCGCCACGCGCCGGCCATCGGGAGAAACCACAACGTTGGTCGCTCTTGTATCCAGCTTCTGATAGCTGCCAGTCCTCGTGTTGAGGAGGTAGGGCTGAGCAGGAAACGGCGCCCCCAGCGGCGGACGCGCGGACAGTGACCCATCAAGCAGATTGGTGGCGTGGGACAGCAAACCCACCCACTGGCCGTCGCTGCTGATGCTCTGCAAAACCAGGTCGGCGTTTGGCTCAATGCCAATGGCGCTAACCTCATTTGTGGTTTCATTCCACCTATAGGGACCGGCGAAGGGGTTGGCTCGCTGGCCGGGAATCAGGTTGCTGGCAGTAGAAGTAAACACCACGGTTCCTCCGTCAGCACTGACCAGTGGCTGATCGCTGGTGTCATCCCCAAAGTCCCAGGGTACTGGGGCATCTAGCGGTTCGCTCACGAGCCGAGTGTCCAGAGCGAGCACCGGGCTGGCACTGAAGATGATTAGACTGAGCAGACCGAGAAATAACGCGTGTTTAGTGGCTGTCGAATCCAGTGCCATTGTCGATTCCTTCCGATACAAGGGAAAACAGCTAACCAAGTTAGCAGCTATCTCTAAAAAGCGTCAGCCATTGGTGACGGTTAATTGGTGCTCAAGGCCGGTGCCCGGCACAATGACATCAATTAGCTTGTTGAAGGTTTCTACTCGAGTATGAGTGATCTGCCGAAATGCCCTAAGTGTGAATCCGCCTACACCTATCAAGATCGCGAGAACTTCATCTGCCCAGAATGTGCGCATGAATGGAATGACAAGGTTCTTGAACCCTCTGAGCATGTCGTAAGAGACGTTAACGGCAATATGCTGGTCTCAGGCGACAGTGTGAGCGTCGTGAAAGACCTCAAAGTGAAAGGGTCATCGGTTGTCGTCAAGGTGGGAACCAAAGTAAAAAATATTCGAGTGCTTGATGCCGACCACATTGTTGATGGCCATGACATCGACTGCAAAATTAGCGGCTTCGGCGCCATGCAGCTAAAAGGATCCGTCGTAAAGAAAGCTTAGCCGTTAGGTGATCAAGGAGCATCAAGGAACGGATCATGCTATCCGTCCCAAATATATTATGAAAAAATTTAGTTATTGCCCAATGTGCGCTGAGCCTTTGGTTGAACGCAAAGCCAACCGAATCGAGTGCGCGGCCGCCTGCGGCTTCGTGAACTACGATAACCCAATACCCGTAGCCGCCATTGTTGTTGAATACGAAGGAAAGATCGTTTTTGCCCATAACAGCGCCTGGCAACGCGATTTTTACGGAATCATCACCGGCTTCGTTGACCATCGCGAGGGCCCCGAAGATTGTGCGGTACGCGAGGTTAAGGAAGAACTGAATCTTGACGCGGGTCCACCGACCCTAATTGGCGTCTATCCTTTTCAGCAACTCAACCAAATTATTATTGGTTACCACGTTACGGCAACAGGCAACATCACACTGAACGAAGAACTCGATCGCTATAAGTTGGTGGCCCCCGAGGAATGCGTGGCGTGGCCGACGGGAACGGGTTACGCACTTCGCGACTGGCTGAGAACTCAGGGAATAGAGCCGGAAATGATTAAACTTCGGTAAGCCAG
>JALZVT010000168.1 GCA_023300545.1 Pseudomonadales bacterium | reverse complement strand
GCGTTAGGCGTTGGCGCCACCGATGAGGAGTGTGCGTTTGAACAAATACTTCAGCCCTGTCTGCCGGGTGAAGCAGAAGCCTGTGCAATCTCGAGTTCTTATGCTCGCGAAGGACTAAAGATGGGGTTGGAGTTGCAGAGTGAGAAAGGCTTCAATCCGTTCAAAATTGGTTTTGTTGGCTCAACCGATACCCACAATACCAACCCAGGTGACACTGAGGAGTTTGATTACCAAGGCGCGATGGCCATGCTCGATGACACGCCAGAAAAGCGCTACAAACGCGATAAGAAACGTCACCCAAGGTCTGATCGAAACGTGCTCTTTTACAATCCAGGGGGGCTTGCCGCGATTTGGGCCAAGGAGAACACGCGGGCGTCACTGTTTGATTCTATGCAGCGTAAAGAGGTGTACGCCACCAGTGGCACACGCATCGCCCTGAGAATGTTTGCTGGCTGGGGGCTTGCTGAGGCAGGCTTAAGCGAGGCTGATCAATTGACTGCAGCAGGCACCACACCCATGGGTGGGGATTTAGCTGCGAGTAAAGACGGTCAGTCTCCAGAGTTTTTTGTCTGGGCCGCCCAAGACATCCAGTCTGCTCGCCTGCAACGCATTCAAATGGTGAAAGGCTGGATAGAGAATGGCGAGCGCAAAGAGTCTGTGCAGGACATTGTTTGTTCGGACGGCGCGGTACCTGACCGCCTAACCAAGCGTTGCCCCGATAATGGCGCGACGGTCGATCTAACGACCTGCGAACTGACCAACACCTCAGGCGCTGCGGAGTTGCAGACGCTATGGACCGACGAACAGTTTGATGCAAACCAACTCGCCTTCTATTACGCGCGAGTGATCGAAAACCCGGTGTGCCGATGGAGTACCCATGACGCGCTGCGCATTGCGCGAGAACTCAAGCCCCAGGTTAGTGGGCAAATTCAGGAGCGTGCCTGGTCGTCACCGATCTGGTACACGCCCCAATAGGACTGGCGGTGTCGGCTGTGTGAGGTCACTCGGCCATTGGGCCATTGAACTGGCGTCCGAAGAAATCGCCTTTGCGCCACACCGGCCGTTGTTCTGCGTTTGCAACCAACAGGGTGATTCGTGTCTTGAGTTCCGCAAACTTCGCAGCCGCTGCAAAATCCAGGTTGTTGTTCATATCGTCTGATGGCCGATGGTAGTGCTCGGCAAAGTGTTTCGCCCAGGCTTTCTCGCCGCCATTGGCCATGCCGGTCGCAAGCATTACCGCTGGAATACCTTCTTCGACAAAACGAAAGTGATCAGACCGAGTGAAAATGCCTTGTTCGGGAAACGGGTCGTCGCCAATACCAAGGCCCATCTGGGCCGCGGCCTGTTCGATGGCATCGACCAGCGTTGAGCGGGTGCCGCCGAACACAATAACGTCTTGGAAGTTGTAGGTGAGTAGCGGCATGTCGAGGTTGATATTGGCAACCAATCGCTCAGCAGCCATCGTGGGTTGCTTCGCAAAATACTGCGCGCCCAGCAGGCCTGTTTCTTCGGCAGTGTTAGCAAAGAACAGCACCGATCGTCGAGGTCGCTCGCCGGCCTGTAACAGTCGCGCCACTTCAAGCAGTGTGGCAACGCCGGCCGCGTTGTCCAGTGCGCCGTTGTTGATGCGGTCTTCTTCGTCGGTGGTTGTCACGCCGATGTGATCGAGATGGGCAGACAGTACGAGCACCTCGTTTTTAAGCGTTGGGTCGCTGCCTTCAAGCAGGCCGAGCACGTTGGCGGAGCGAATGTCGCTGAGCGTTGAAGACTGGTTGATGGTGACGGAGACACCGAGGTCGAAGGTTGGAGTCACGCCGCCGTCTTGTGCCGCCGCAGACAGAATCTCTTCCCAGGCCGTTGGAGCGTTGGCAAATAGCGCTGCACCGCCCGTTAACGAAAAGACCGCGCGAACCTTCAGGTTGGGCGCTTTGTTGAATACCTCGCCCTCGGTGTCGACCCAGCCCATACGAGCGGAGTCCATGCGTTTCTCTTTGACCAGGCGTTCGAAAGAGTAAATGGCTTCTGACGTGGGAGTGGCCAAAGAGATCATGCCAACGGCGCCGCGTTTGGAGGCTTCAAGCGACCGTTGGGCGCCGTAAAACGCTCGCTCTTCGCTTTGCAGTCCGCTGGGTGTGCGGGACAGCACCGCGACGATCTTGCCTTCGACATCAATATTGGCGTAGTCGTCACGGCCAAGCTCGGGAGCGACGATGCCAAAACCCGCAAATACAACGGGCGCGGTGATTGTGGTTTCGGCTTCGCCCAACGACCCGCCTACCAGGTAATCAACGCGTGGACTGATCGCCAATGGCGCGCCGGCTTTGTTGGTTGCCGTCAGTGACACCTTTTCTGCCTGTCGCAGGGAGCGACGCAAGGTGACCATTTGAAAATAGCTGTTGTTGTCGCCTGCTGGAGCCAGTCCGAGCGCCGCAAACTGATCGGCAACGTAATCTGCAGCCTGATCGTAGCCAGGTGTGCCGGGTTCGCGCCCGAGTAACGCATCGTCGGCCAGAAATGCCATATAGGTTTCGATGCGTTGGGGGTCGGCCTGGGCAGCCAATAGCGTTGTGGTTGAGCCGCTGGTGTTGCAGCCCGTCACGAACACACCGAGAAGAACAGCGAGGCAGCACGCAGCTAAAGTTTGCAGAGAACGTTTAGACGTTAGAAGACGTTTAGGCATTACAGGATCAGCTTGCTAAGATTTGCGGCAGTTTAACAGCCTGCCAAACGTTTCCTCATAGATGTCGTTGCTATGCCTATTGTCATACTAGCTGTAACCGCCATGGTCGCCTTTGCGGCGAATTCTGTGCTGTGTCGAATGGCGCTGGGTGCCGGGTTAATTGACGCGGCGTCGTTTTCGTCCATCAGACTTTTGTCGGGCACGCTCTGTCTGCTGTTGATTGTGTTTTTTCGCCCTGCCCGGTGGCGACCGGCCA
>JALZVT010000167.1 GCA_023300545.1 Pseudomonadales bacterium | reverse complement strand
CTGGTGCAGTTCGGAATCGTTTGCATCAACCTGGCCACCGCCTATGCAATAGCACGTGCGGTGTACGCAGGCGAACCACTATCGCGACGCATGATCAGCATCAACGGGAAGACCACCTGGGTTGAGCTAGGCACACCACTCCTGAATATCACCCCACCCAACCACACGCTCGACACGCTGTGGATCAACGGTCGGCACGGCGGCAACCCAGCAAATTCGCTGCCTGCTGCAGCGCGAATCCACCCCGGCGTGTTCTGCATAGACACCGCGCCAGCGCCACCCGTAGCTCCGTGTATTAACTGCAGCGCCTGTGTCCCTGCCTGTCCAGTCGGGTTACGCCCAGATGAGTTGTACCAGCAGCTTCAGCAGAACGAGACACCTCCCCCCCACCTGCGGCTGGGCGATTGTATTGAGTGCGGCGCTTGCAACGACGTCTGTCCAAGCGGCCTATGGCTGGCGCAGTTGTTTCGAGGCGCCCGCGCCGAACAAACAGCGAACACCAAAAAAGATCAGCTGGCACAAAAAGCCAAGGCCCGCAGTGAGGCACGCACTACCCGGTTGGCCGCCTTAGAAGAAAAGCGCGCAGCGCTTGTACAAACACGCAGCACACAGGGCAAACGCGCGTGGTAAATCCCCAACCCAGCCCTCGACCAAAGGTCAGCACAACCAGTGGAACTCCACTGACCAACGTGCGCGACATCATGTGGCACACTAACGCAGCTCTAGTGCCCGGACTGGTCGTTGCCGTGTATTACTTCGGCCTTGGCTATCTGCAAAATCTGACAATCGCGATCACCGCCGGAGTTTTGTTCGAAGCCTTGGCACTGCACCTGCGCGGCCGCGACTGGCGGCCTCAAACCACCGACGGCAGCGTTGTGCTTACTTGCGTGTTGATCGCGCTTGCCGCTCCGCCAGCGCTTTCCCCCTACGCGCTGATCATCGCCTGCGCCTTTGCGGTGCTGTTAGCCAAACACAGTTACGGCGGCATCGGTCGCAACCTGTTTAACCCCGCAATGGTGGGCTACGCGGCGGCATTGATTTGTTTTCCTGCCGCATTTGCTGCTTGGCCGATACCCAATGACGGCGTAACCGCAGCCACTGCACTCGAAGCGATTAAAACCCTCGACGGAACCACCATGAGCGATCGCCTGCTAGCGCAAAACGGCTTTGGCACATGGGGTGGGTTTGCCGCCGAGTGGATGGGGCTCGCGTTTGCGGCTGGCGGTGGCTATCTCATGTGGCGCAAGATTGTCGCCTGGCGCGTCAGCCTCGGTTTCCTGCTGGTGCTTACACTGTGCGCCGCCCTCGGCTACGACAACGGCAGCTCCACCACTGGCGGCTCACCAGCACAGCACTTATTAAGCGGCGGCACTTTACTCGCGGCATTTTTTGTTCTCACCGATCCGGTCACTCATCCGTCACGAGCACGGGCCCAATGGGTGTTTGGCGCGCTGGTGGCTGCGCTTACCTACGCCATTCGGCTCGTTGGGGCTTATCCCGATGGCATTGCGTTTGCGGTTCTACTGGCTAATGGTGCCACGCCACTGTTAAACCAATGGGCCGCACGCAACACCCGCAAAACACAATCGGCAAAGAACGCTGCAGAGGAAGCGCAATGAAGCCCGTGCTTGGTTTCCTTGTGCTTGCCGTTGTCGCTGGCGCGCTAATTGGCGCGACGCGCTGGCTCACCGCGGACCGTATAGCTGCGAATCAAGCCGCCCGGGAAGAGGCGGTGATTCAAGAAATACTAGGAACAAATGTCAGCAACCCATCGAACAACCTAGCGGCTGACAGACTCTGTCGCACCGAAGTACGCGGCTACGCAGGCACTATCGAGTTGCTGGTGTTACCCAGCACCGCAAATAGTGACACGATACCTACCGCCCACATCGAAGCGGTTCGTGTACTGCAACATCGCGAGACACCCGGCATTGGAGATTTCATAACCACCAACAATAGCCCCTGGATTCTTGGCTTCGCTGGGTTGCAGATACAAAAAACCCCGCGTGACAGCTCAGCGCTTTGGCACGATCAGATAGACGCCGTCAGTGGCGCCACCATCACCCGTCGCGCAGTCATCAAGGGAGTGGCGCATGCCTGCGAACACAGCACCTAAAACCACACCTACAACCACAACTGGGCAGACAACCAATCTCATCAGCGATGCTGCCTGGCGCAACAACCCCGCCTGGATTCAACTGCTTGGTCTGTGCCCGCTCCTTGCAGTCAGCACCAGCGTCGCCAACGCACTGGGTTTGGCCCTAGCAAGCGCATTTGTCTTGCTAGGTAGTTCTGCATTGGTTGCCGCCACACGCAACCTCATTGCGACGCACCTGCGACTACCCGCCTATGTGCTGATCATCGCTACCTTTACCACCTGTGCAGTGCTGCTGATGCAAGCCTTTACGTTTGAACTGTACGAACGTATTGCGCTGTTTGTGCAAATCATCGTCACCAACTGCATGATTCTGGGGCGAGCTGAAGCCTTTGCAGCACGCAACACCACGGGGCGCGCTCTTGGCGACGCACTAGGCACGGCTCTGGGATTTGCCTGCGCAATTCTCGCACTAGGTGCGGTCAGGGAACTGCTGGGTGCAGGCACGATGTTTGCTAACACCGATGATCTGCTTGGATCTCTTGGCAGCGATAAGGGCATCACCGTACTCGCGCCGTCCTGGCGACTGGGCATACTGCGCACGCCACCGGGTGCATTTCTGGTTGCCGGAATTTTGCTCGCCTTAGGCAAATGGCTACTAGGAACTCGGTCAACTCAACCAAAGAACGACACCTGAGCTAACCAGTGAATACAGATCATGAATAAAGATAAACGCGTACAGATCTTCGCTCGCCTGCAGGCAGCCAATCCGAACCCAACCACCGAGTTAGAATACGACAGCGTGTTCGAGCTGCTCATATCAGTCATTCTGTCTGCTCAGGCCACCGATGTGAGTGTCAACAAGGCAACAGCCACGCTATACAAAGAAGCCAACACCCCCGAAGCCATTCTGAAATTGGGTTTAAAAGGCCTCAAGAACCACATCAAAACCATTGGTCTGTACAACACCAAAGCTGCCAATGTGCTCAAAACCTGTAAGGCTTTGATCTCAGAACACGATAGTGTTGTGCCCAACAACCGCGAGGCTTTAGAGGCCTTACCCGGCGTCGGTCGAAAAACCGCCAACGTCGTGCTGAATACCGCATTTGGCGAACCCACTATGGCGGTTGACACGCACATCTATCGGTTGAGCAACCGCATAGGTTTAGCACCGGGAAAGACAGTGCGCCAAGTCGAAGACAAATTGATTCGACTAACACCCAAGGAGTTCCTACGCGACGCGCATCACTGGCTAATTTTGCACGGTCGCTACGTGTGCGTGGCAAGAACCCCGCGCTGCGGAAGCTGCATCATCGAAGACTTATGCGAATACAAGCAGAAAACAGAAATTGAATAAACTCGGCTTGAATCGTTGTGTCGAGACCTAACCTTCAGACCCGCTTAAAGCCAGCGAGACTCAAGGCTTACCCAACCCCAAGCGACCAAGATCAACCACTGCCGCGTCATAGTTTGTTCGTGCAATCCGTGCTTCAAGCAACGCATAAAGAAGGCGTCGCTGAGCATCAGCCGCAGCCTGCTCGCGCAGGTTAACCAGAAAGAAATCACTAGCTCCACGCTCAAACCGCGTTTGTTCCGCATCGCGCAGCGTTTGCGCCTGCCCTACTTCCAATCGCGCCAAATCAGCCAGCTCGCGTGCAGCGTTTAGCTCCAAAACAATGTTCCGCAGCTCTATTTCGATTTCGTCTTGCAGTTGCCGCTGTTCTTGTCGGTGCACCTCTAGCTTGGCTTTGCTTTGTTGCAACTTACCCTTCGCAGCCCGGCGTTGCAGCGGCACCGAAAACTCCAGCCCGAATACAGTGTCTGTACCCTCACGGCTACGACCACCCTCAGCGATACCACCAACGTCTCTGGCAAAACCAACGTCCAGGTTCAGCTTTGGCTTTAGCGCATTTTCGTCGAGCGCAATACGCTGCAGCGTTCGCTCAATCGCATTATCGAGCAACTGAAGCTCCGGACGGTTCGCACGAGCAAGGTCTACTGCAGGGAATTTAATAGCGTTCACGGCAATAGTTTCAAAGGCAGTAGCCGTACCTGGCAATCGAGCAGCCGTCGGGCGCATTGGCGCACCATCAGCTCCGCGAAGGTAGAAACTCAGGCTATTCGCCGCCTGTTCAAATTCGCGCCTGGAGGCCGTAACAAGCGCCTGGCGGCGGGTAATATTCTGCCGATTTTCGGTCAACGATATCTCTGCCTGAGCGCCGCTACGTACCTGCTCAATCAACCCAGATTCTCTTTCGCGTGCGTTGCGCAACAGGTCTTCATAAACACTGATCTGGCTACCTACTGTTACCCAACGCCAGTAAGCAATAAGCGCCTGTCGCTGCACACCCAACTTGGTCAGCAACACCTGCACATCTGCCGCGCGAACGGCAAGTGCGGCATCACGCCGTGCAAAGCGTTGCTGGTCGATAGAGCGGTCGCGTAACAGTGAGAACAGAACACCCACCTTGAATTCGCCGCCAGCATTGGTGAAGTACTCGTCTTCATAAATTGGAAAGCTACCCCCGGACAGCCGGTATTGGCCATACAGGCTAACGCCACCACGACCCAGATCTTGCTGGGCAGTTCCAGACAACGCTCTGCCATCCCAAAACCCACTTGCACGGGAGTAACCATCTGCAGAAAACACCAGATCAAAGGCACCTTCGGCGCTCAGCGCTTGACCGGCTACCAACCGGCGCTGGGCCAGCTTTTGCAAAATTTGCGGGAAATGCTGTAGTGATGATTGCAGCACTTCGTTTGCCGTCAAATCTGCGTCACGAGCAGCCACACTAGGGGCATTGCAGAGAAGTGCTGTCGCAACTAGCGACACAAACAACAGACGTCGGGTCATAAACACGATGTCAGATGCCCACCGGGGCTTCGACCAGATTGGGCGGGAAGTTGTTCAGCTGCCGCCAAACCTCATACCCTGCCGGCACGGTGTCCAGTTGAATCCAACCGCGCACCTTGGCGCCATAGCGTACAAAGCGCTTGTTGGGCCAGGCGATCGGATCAGCAGCATCCACACCCAGCAACACGCGAAAGCGTCCTGCCCGATTGGCGGATGGGTCAATAGCCAATACCTTGGCCCCAAAGGTACCAAAGGAAACGGATGGCCAGCCGCTAAACTGTACGGCCGGCCAACCTTCAAACTGCAGCCTAGCTGTGGCACCTTGGGTGACCAACGCAACATCTCGGCCATCAATTTCTATTTCAACGGCCCGCTCGGCGTTGTCAGGCACAAAGGTCGCCAACGCATCACCCGTACTAATAACTGTGGCAGCGTTGCTGCTATTTACACGCAATATGACACCATCTCTGGGTGCCCGAATAATCTGCACCGACTGTCTTGATAGTGATACTTCGATTCGATTCAAGGCCGCAGCCGCCTCAGCCACATCGCCACGCAAACCATCCACCTTGATGCGTGCTAGCTCATATTCTCGCCGTGCGACTAACCCCTTCTCAAATAATCCCCGCATGCGTTCTCGGTCAATCTCAGCCGTCGCCTTAGCCTGTTCAACAGACAGGCGCTTATTTAGGAACTGGGCACGCTCATCTTGCAAACGCTCAATCAACTGCGGGTCGTTGTCGACAATCTGAACAATCGGATCGCCTTTAGCAACATGGGTACCGTCCCGCACAAACCACTCTTGAATGCGACCGGAGACCAGCGCGTTTATCTGCTGCACTCGATCGTTAGGATCAAGCGCAATCACTACACCGGCGCCTGAGGTTGTTTGCACCCAAGGTACAAATGTCAAAAACAACACCAACAACACAGCACCGCTCGACAACAACCAACCCACCACCCGCATCACGCGCGGCATACGAATAGAATGCAACGTTTCAAAGCGGTGCATATGCTTTTCAGTATCAGCCATCAGCGACTTACTCCAGCACCATCTGGCAGTCCGTCAGGTTTGCCGCTCGTTAAATCAAGAGCTTCCATTCCAAGAGCTTCGGCACCTTCTGCCGCAAGCATTTCGCCAAAGGTGGGGTACAACTTCTGCTGCTCCGGTCGCAAATACAGATAGGAATCAAAATTTAGCTGCGCGTTACGATTGGAGAAATAGATCACGGTGCACGCGCATCGTTGCTGCAGCACATCCAGTGAACGCAACAACTGCTGCTCGGTCATCATGTCAAACAACTCGTTCAGAACTAGCACCCGGGGCTGAGCGATGATTGCAGAGGCAAGTTTCAGCTTCATAGTCTCGGTGATGTCGAGCGGCCAGCCGGTCATGGCGATGAGCGTGTCGAGCCCTAGCTCCAACTGCGCCACTGTCGGGCCAAGACCGACAGTTTCAATCACCTCAAGAATTCGTTCTGGCTGTCGCTCAACCGCTGAGAGTTCGAGAAAATCGCGAATCGTCATTTCGATCGCGTTAGGCCTATCCAGAACCATGATCACCTGTCGAAGGGTGTGTGCTTCCAACCCCAGGATATCGATACCACCAAGGGCCACATAACCCGCGTTGGGCAAACTGTGGTGTTTGAGTAGATTGGTAATCATGCGTTGCATGCTGTGCTCGGCAGTGTGCGCCATCACCCGTGCGCCGCTCGGAATCTCAAGGTTCAGCGTAGCCACATTACTGCGCGCCTCGCCTTTAGCATTAACAAAGGCAAGCCTCGCATCATCTTGGGAAGGTTGATGTTCGCCAGATGCGGTCTCTTGTGGCACTTCATAGAACATGGCGAGCTCATCCACAGCGCCACACAGATCGTAGTAATAAGTGAAGTAGGTTCCAAGCTGGGAAATACTGTAGTAAACCACCGACAACACCAGCTCAGCCGCGACCAACTGCCCGAGCGAAAGCTCGCCCTGGATGACCAGCCAGCCACCTAGCCCGAGCAACGTCGCGCTGGCACCCGCATAAATAAGCACAAACACCAGCGTCTGACTGAAGTGGTCTCTAAAGTGCTTCTTGTGCGACTTAATATAGTCGGCTGTCATCGAATCCGTATGATCCAGCGCCTGGGCAATATGGCGCTCTGATTTAAAGAAGCCATTGGACGCGCCCAAATCTTCAAGCCACGCGGCGACAGCGTGTTTTTGATGAGACAGATCGACCGCGCTGGCGATGGCTCTTTTCCCCCAGATCAGCCACACCAGCCACACCAAACCAATGGTGACGATGTTGAAAATGAGAAATAGCGGGTGGTAGAACGACACCAATACAAATCCGACCAGCGCCTGAATCACAATCGTGAAGCCCCCAACAAGCAGGTTCGGGAGCGATTTCAAAACAATGATGATGTCGAAGTAGCGATTGAACAGTGGGCCTTTCTGCTGATCATCAAAATACGGGTTGAGCGCAAATACTGAACGCAACGCAACCTCAGACAACATGCGCGCATAGAATCTTCGGCTATAAACGTCCATAAGATGAATACGCAGAGCATTCAGCAATCCGGCGAGCAACAGCAGCACGAACAGACTGACGGCTAAAACCACCAAGGGCGCCGTCAAACCAGTGTTCGCAACAGTATTAATGAGCATCTGAACAGACACGGGAGTTGCGAGGCTCAGCAAACTAATGCCAACACCATAGACCATAGCGAGCCACATAAAACTCCGCTCGGGCCCCAAAATGGTGCGCATGTATTTCATCACATGCGCAACGTTACGAGTGGAACTGGGTGAACTCATCGAACTAGGTACTGAAATGTCATTATAAAACTAGGACCGCATCGGATCAGGCTGATGACGCTAAAGGAGAATACCTTTGCGTCGCGGGTATCTTATCAATGAACGTTAGGTAGAAGGGAGTGCGGCGACAAATCAAATGTCGACTAACTCAACATCCCCCAATGCCTCGCCAAGAAAGTGCTGGCCGACGCGTCGAAAACGAGCCACGTCATCTGTCGCTAGTAAGGTACGCGTTGTCAAAATCGCGCGCGCCTCTGGTTGAATTATTTCAGGCAGCGGCGACAACGCACTCGCCACTTCTGTGGCTGTGGTTTCCGCAGAATCGACAATGGTTACCTGCGCACCTGCAAGTCTCTGCAACTGCGCACGAAACACAGGGAAATGTGTGCAACCCAACAACAGTACGTCCGGTTGCCAGCGCAACCAACTCCGCAAATATCCGTTAAGCACAGCATCTGGCACGTCACCATTCAGCCAGCCCTCTTCCGCCAGTGCTACCAGCAACTGACAAGGACGCGCGCGTACAGCCAGTCTAGAATTGTGGGCCAGTAGAGCTCGCTGATAGGCACCACCACGCACCGTACTCTCGGTCGCAAAGACGGCAATACGTTTGGTGTTTGGCACCGCACACGCCGCGGCGGCGCCTGGCTCAACAACACCAAAAACAGGTAGGTCCGAGTATTCAGCGCGCAACGCATCAAGCGCCACCGCTGAAGCGGTGTTACATGCAACCACCAGCGCACTCACCCCACGCTCAACAAGCTCACGTGAAGCACGCAGCGCATAACGCTGCACAGTGAGCGCACTTTTGGTGCCGTAGGGAAGTCGAGCAGTGTCTCCCAGATAAACAAACGACTGTTGCGGCATCGCGCGTTCTAGTGCGCGCAACACGGTAAGCCCGCCCATGCCGGAGTCGAACACACCAATGGGCGCAGAAGCCGCGGCAGTGGCGAGCTGGGAGTGAGATGACATTAGATTACGGCCTTAACTATCAACGCTAAGCGGTTCTGCCATTGTCGCAGCACGGTGAACGCTGACAAGGTGCAATCGCTAGTGAAACAGCGATTGCACAGAAAAGACGCGTCAGGCTGACCGACCAAACAGACGGGAGAAGAAGCCACTTTTGGCTTTTGCCTGAACAGGCCCGCGGGGGCCGCTGTCCACAACATCATTGCCAGCATCAACACCGGCACTAGCAGCCTGTTCAGCTTGCTTTTGCTGCGCCGCGCGGTGATCGCGCAGTTTTTTCTCCATCAACAGTTCGTCTTTCCGACGCTTGCGAAACAAGGCCTCAAGATCAACACCACAACGGGCGCAATGGGTAGAGTCGAGTTGCATATGGCCACAACGCGGACAATCGATATGGGCAGCGGTCAGATCACGGAGCGTGCCATCGTTACGATCAGACTCGTAGTCGAGGGGTTGCTGGGTTTTGGGGGTCAAGTCTTTGATGCGCGAGATTGCACCGACCTTTTCTAGCCGAGCCTGCATATCCATCGCTTCATCGCGACTGAGCTGGCTTGCCAGTACGACGGTGCGACCGTTAAAGAGGCGCTTCGCCTTGCTGGCATCAATGCCCAAAACGCCTGCTAGCTCGCGCTCGACACTACTGGCGTCATCACCCTCGGCGACCACCCCATTAAAAAGCACCTGATAGTTACTCATGCGTCACTCCACTGGTCAGAGAAGCAACGCCAATCCTTGGTGTGCTAGTCGAGCAAATTCCGTCCACGCTTTGCAGCCAACCGCAGCCGGAGGGCATTAAGCTTGATGAATCCGGCAGCGTCTGCCTGATCGTAGGCTCCGCCGTCGTCTTCAAATGTCACGACGTCTGCGTCATACAGACTGTCATCGGATTTTCGGCCGGTAACAGAAACGGTTCCTTTGAATAACCGCAGTTTAACGACACCGTTGACGTATTTCTGTGACTCATCAATCAAAGCTTGCAGCGCCAGGCGCTCGGGTGACCACCAATAGCCGTTATAAATCATCTCTGCGTATTTCGGCATCAGAGAGTCTTTCAAATGACCGAGTTCGCGATCGAGTGTAATCGACTCCATACCCCGATGGCCTTTCAGCATGATGGTACCGCCGGGTGTTTCATAACAACCGCGCGACTTCATGCCCACCATTCGATTCTCAACTAGGTCGTCACGGCCGACACCATGCAGACCGCCAAGACGGTTCAACTCCGTAAGCATCTGCGCCGGCGAGAGCGGCTTACCGTCGAGAGCAATGGGGTCACCGCCTTTGTAGGTCAGCTCGATATCGAGGGGTATGTCAGGAGCATCTACCGGGTTTACGGTCCAACGCCACATCCCCTCGTCAGCTTCCTGCCAAGGGTCTTCAAGACCGCCACCTTCATAAGAAATGTGTAGCAGGTTTGCGTCCATCGAATAAGGCGATTTTTCACCCTGTTTGAAATCAACCGGGATCTGGTTATTTTCACAGTACTCCATCAGTACTTCGCGGGAATTCAAATCCCAGGTACGCCAAGGTGCAATCACTTTAATATCGGGGTCGAGCGCATAGGCACCCAGTTCAAAGCGAACCTGATCGTTGCCCTTACCGGTAGCGCCGTGAGCAATCGCATCAGCACCAGTTTCGCGAGCGATCTCCACCAAACGCTTAGTGATGAGTGGCCGAGCAATCGAGGTGCCGAGCAAATACTCACCTTCGTATACCGTATTGCAGCGGAACATTGGAAACACGAAGTCACGAACAAACTCTTCGCGCTCGTCTTCGATGAAAATCTCTTTCACGCCCATCTGCTCGGCTTTGGCGCGCGCAGGTTCAACCTCGCCGTCCTGCCCAAGATCAGCGGTGTAGGTGACCACTTCCGCGCCATAGGTTTCCTGCAGCCAGCGGCAGATAACTGAGGTGTCTAAGCCGCCTGAATAGGCCAGAACAATCTTGTTTATCGCTTTACTCATGTGTTGTCACCTCGATGGGGAGCCGTAGGGTAGTGAAACGCACCGACGCTGCCAAGAGCCAGCAGAGCTGGTCAACCCCACAACGCCTGCACGAGAACAAACCAAGATAGGCAAACAATTGATTTGTTGTTTATTCACTGTTTAGGTCGCTTTGCAGCAACACGTACATGTACCAAAAGCATTTACATCACATGCACGCAAGATTGTTTGTGACAGGGCGATTGACTGGTAGGGTAGGCACATGAACCTTGCTGCACGCTTCCGCGGTTTCATGCCTGTGGTCATCGACATCGAGACCGGCGGGTTTGACGCCAACAAACACGCCATCCTTGAGATAGCGGCAGTATTCCTGCATCTCGACGAAAAAGGGATCCGTCTCGCAGGCAGTTGGCAGCAGGCCATCGCACCTCGCCCCGGCAGTGCAATGGAGGAAGCCTCCCTCAAAATCACCGGCATCGATCCTACTCGCCCTGGGATGAGCGAGGCAGACGGGCTTGCTGAACTGTTTTCTCTGGTGCGCGATTTACAGCGTGACAACGACTGTCAGCGGTCTGTCATGGTGGCGCATAACGCAGCCTTCGACATGGGCTTTCTGAACGCCGGCATTGCCCGGCACAACATAAAACGCGCGCCATTCCATCCGTTTACCTTTATCGACACGGCCTCCATCGCCGCCCTAAGCGTTGGGCACACCGTACTGCGCGAAGCCTGCAACCGCGCAGACATTCCTTTTGACAGTGACCAGGCACACGGCGCGCTCTACGACGCCGAACGTACCGCAGAGCTGTTCTGTTGGAGCGTAAATAAGTGGGATAAAGAGTGTGGGGTGTGGGAGCCTTCAGACTGAGGCTTTGAGGTCTGGGAGTGCTGTCGCGTTATCGCGAGGCAGGGGTCAGAATAAATTCTGACCCCACTCAGCTGTCGCTTCTCTTTATAGTTACTCAGCTGTCGCTTCGGGTTCCCCGGCGCCTTTAATCAGCTCTTGCAGTTCGCCCGCTTCAAACATCTCGCTGATAATATCGCAGCCGCCAACCAGTTCGCCGCCCACATACAACTGCGGAAACGTCGGCCAGTCTGAGTACTGCGGCAAAATCGCGCGGATCTCGGGATTACTGAGGATATCGACGTAGGCAAAGCGCTCACCACAGGCCATCAGCGCCTGCACGGTGCGAGCTGAAAAGCCGCACTGCGGTGCCTGGGGTGACCCTTTCATATAAAGAATGATGGGATTGCTCGTAACCTGCTCGCGGATGGAGTCGAGAACTGCTTCGCTCATGGGTATCTGCCTTTTATGATGGCGCTATTCTACCGAATTGTTTGCCGCTTGTTAGCCCCACAGGGGAGTACTATAGTGGCAGATTGACGGCAGCTCGGCTGCCTTTTACGTTTCTGGCACCTTATTTCCCCAAGCCTGACAACCAGATGATCCTGCTATGACCGCAATCATGGAAACTTACAAGCGTTTGCCCGTCGCCTTTGTGCGGGGCAAGGGTGCAAACCTGTTCGACGAAGACGGCAATGAGTACCTCGACGGCCTCAGCGGCATTGCCGTTGCCGGTCTGGGTCACGCCCACCCTGGGGTCAGCCAAGCGATCAAAGACCAGGCAGGCCAGCTGCTACACACGTCGAACCTGTACAAAATTCCACAGCAGGAACGGCTCGCTAGCCGACTGGTGGAACTCTCAGGCATGGATTCTGTCTTTTTTGGCAATTCTGGCGCCGAAGCTAACGAGGCGGCCATAAAAATCGCCCGCCTGTACGGCTCATCCAAAAACATCAAAACACCAACTATTGTGGTCATGGACGGCAGCTTTCATGGCCGCACCATGGCAACGCTAACCGCAACGGGCAATCGCAAAGTACAGGCCGGCTTCGAACCACTGCTCGGTGGATTTGTGCGAGCCCCCTTTGGTGACGTTGAAGCCGTTCGGCGGATTGTCGCCAATAACCCCGAAGTAGTTGCCGTGCTAACAGAGCCCGTTCTTGGCGAAGGCGGCATTCAGATCCCTGCCCCAAACTACCTGCCACAGTTGCGCGCACTCTGTGATGAGCACCAGCTCTTATTAATGCTGGATGAAGTGCAAACCGGCAACGGCCGCACAGGCACTTATTTTGCCTACCAGCACACCAACTGTGTGCCGGACGTCGTCACCACCGCCAAAGGTCTCGGCAACGGCGTACCTATTGGCGCCTGCCTCGCCCGTGGCAAAGCGGCTAAGATGCTTGTGCCCGGCACCCACGGCTCAACCTTCGGCGGCAATCCGCTCGCCTGCGCTGCAGCCAATGCCGTCATCGATGCCTTGGAAGACGGGCTGATGCTGCGCGCCAACGAACTCGGCGAACGCATGCTCAAACGCTTTCGAGATGCACTCAAAGGCAACAACCGGGTTGCGAACATTCGTGGTGCCGGCTTAATGCTGGCGGTTCAACTCACCGAACCTTGTCCCGAGCTTGTCGGTACCGCTCTGGATGCACGGCTGCTGTTAAACGTTACCGCCGATTGCGTCATTCGATTGTTGCCGCCGCTTATCATGAGCGATGCGCAGGCTGACGATATGGTCGATCGCGTTGTCGGCCTGATATAGCCGCGATCCTGCACGCCTTAAGCACGCTACTTCACCCTCCCCAATCAAGATAGAGACCATGGCCAAACGCGATTTTCTGACGTTGCTCGACACTTCCCCGGAAGAGATTCAATTTCTTGTTCAACGGGCTCACGAACTAAAGGCCATGCAAAAAGCCGGCGAACTGTGGGAACCACTGCGTGGCAAAACGCTAGCGATGATCTTCGGACTCAGCTCCACGCGTACGCGCGTTGCATTCGAAACCGGCATGCACCAACTTGGCGGACATGCGATCTTTCTGAACCCAGACAGCAGCCAGCTCGGTCGTGGCGAACCCGTAGAAGATACCGCACGGGTGTTATCTGAAATGGTCGACATTGTAATGATTCGCGGCGACTCCCAGGCCGACATGAATACCTTTGCCCACTACGCAAGCATCCCAGTCATCAACGCCATGTCTGAGCTGTATCACCCTTGTCAATTATTAGCCGACATTCAAACCTTTACCGACCACCGTGGCTCGATAGAAGGCGCAACCGTTGCCTTTGTAGGCGACGGCTACAACATGTGCAATTCCTACATCAACGCAGCGGCACAGTTGGGTTTCAATCTGAAAATCGCCTGCCCGGAAGGCTACCAACCTGATCCAGAACGCCTAGCCAGCACAAACAACGCAAACCTCGTCGACAGCGCCGAAGAAGCCGTCGAAAAAGCAGACCTTGTGGTAACCGACGTCTGGTCGTCGATGGGGCACGAAGAAGAAACCGCGGCTCGCCTCGCAGCTTTCGCACCGTTTCAAGTCAATCGAAAACTACTGGATCTTGCGACTAAAGATACGTTGCTCATGCATTGCCTGCCGGCGCACCGCGGGGAAGAAGTCAGCGACGATGTCATGGACGACCCACGCAGTGTCGTATGGGAAGAAGCAGGCAACCGTCTGCACACGCAAAAGGCCCTGCTTGAATTCTTGCTGTAATTAGCACGCAAACATCAACGGCAACTAGACCTAGAGAACTAGCTCGCTCAGCGGTGAAGGCTTGTGTATGCCGTAGCCCTGCGCATAGTCGACGCCGATCTCCTTAAGTTGAGCGAGAATTTCGTCGTTCTCAACAAACTCAGCGATCGTCTTCTTGCCCATGTAATGGCCAATTTCATTGATAGAGCGCACTACCGCGTAGTCTCCAGGGCTATCCACCAAATCACGGACAAAGACGCCGTCGATCTTCACGTAATCGACCGGCAGGTTACGCAGGTAAGAATAGGACGACAGACCCGTACCAAAGTCATCCAGCGAAAACCGACAACCGATAATTTTCATTCGGTTCATGAAATCAATCGCGTTATCAAGGTTTGATATTGCAGCCGTCTCTGTAACCTCGAAGCAAACTTTTGACGTTGGCGTTTGAGTGCTGCTGAACTGCTCAAGCACAAAGTCTGCGAACGCCTCGTCGTTCATCGAGTGCCCAGAAATATTAATCGCAAAGCCGGATATATTGTCGAGCTCATCGCGATGTTCGGAAATCCACTTGAACACGTTGGTAATCACCCAACGATCCACTTGCACCATGCGATTGTAGGTTTCGGCTGCGAGAATAAACTCCGCGGGAGGCATCATATTGCCCTCCTCGTCTCTCATCGTCAGCAAAATCTCGTAGTGTGGCTGCACCTGGGAATGCTGATTAATCGGCACGATACGCTGACAATTAAGCACCAGGCGCTCTTCATCAAGCGCCCGATCAAGCTCTCCCACCCACTCCATAACGCCTTGGCGACGCATCATTTTCTTGTCGCCAAGTTCAAATTCCTGCATCCGATTACGGCCGGACTCTTTAGCCGTGTAGCAGGCCTCTTCCGCGTAAACTAACACCTCTTGCACATCGCTCGACTCGTCGACGAACACCAACCCAAGGCTTGCTGATAGGCTGTGAACGCGCTCTTCCCAGTGGAATCGCTCTTCGCGCATGGTGTCGAGCAGTTCGCCACCCACACGACGTACGTCTTCGGCCGACATACCTTCAAAGTGCAGACCAAACTCGTCACCACCTAGCCGCGCTACGCGACCATCATATGGCTCAGCAAAGCTACTGAGCATCACACCCAGATGCTTCAGCAACGCATCTCCAGCAGCATGACCGCTGGTATTGTTAATAATTTTGAATTGATCAAGATCGAGGTGAAATAACGCACTTTCGCTGTGATCTGCCTTGGCCTTGCTAATCGCCTTGTCGATGCCACGTTCGAATTCTTTACGATTAAGCAGCGACGTTAGCTCATCGTGGGATGCCTGATAGGCGAGCTGATTATGCATATTCTGCAGCATACGCTGGGACGCACGCTCCATGAGAGGCATGTCGTAATCATCAAGCAGGGTCATGTCGCCACGGTGCAAACCGTCTGTCAGCTGTTTGAGGCTTAGCTCTTTGGTTTTCACACCTTTGCGATTAACCAGAACAAACAACGTGTATTGATCACCAACAAACGCAACGGTCAGAATAAGCGGCCGACCATCCTCGTCACTGATTGCCAGCCACTCGCCAACCTGAATTCTCCGAGCACGCTCGAGAGCAGTAGACCAACTGCTGCGCAGGTCCTCATCCTCGGTCTCAATACCCGGGTCGGTATCGGGCAACAGGCCATCAAGGCCGAGCACGTCTATCAGCTCGTCCTTAGCGGTGTGCACCGGCTGCGTTGCAATTTTTTCGCCGGCGGTATCGCCCACCATGGCAGACGACAATTTCATAACCAGTGGTGTGCGTTTCGCAGGGTCGAACGAGATGTCGTTCAAGCCGCCTACCACCCGCTTCAGAATGTCTTCGGGCTCCACATAGTCTTCGTCTCCGGGCGAAGTCTCACCTGTAAGGTGCTGTTTCACCTGATCGACAACCGTTAACGCATCACGCCATTCGGGGCTGTCGATGCCGTTGCGCAGATAGGTGTGAACCATCAGGTTGCGCCAACCGGGGTTGAGCATTTCTACCAGTAGGTCCGGCACTTCCTGGTCGGCGATGCGGTCGCCCACTTCGTCAACAACAGCGCGTCGCGCACGCGCCAGCTTTTGTTGCCCTTCACTGGCTCGAACCGTTCGTTCGACATTGCCGCGATACGCCTTAGTTTGGCGATCGATGAGCGGATTGAGCTCATCTACCGCTTCCTGAATAATTTCTGGATTTTCGTCGTAGTCGTTAACAACCTTTTCAAGTACGGCATCTACCCGCCGTCCTACTTCACGATCAATACCTTGACTGGCGTCATTGGTGTTACCCAAACGCGCAAGCAGGTTCAGCATCATCGCAGCAGAGTGTGGCTCTTCAGCGGTGTGCTCAAGGAATTTTTCGTCAGTCGCCGCAACCTTGTTCAGCGTAATTTCTAGTCGCTTAATCCAGTCCCGAACACCCTCGGTAACCAGCTGATCCTCTTGCATAGAGTCGACCAGATTTTCCATCACATTGATGGTGTCGTACTCTGCAGCGCCAAAACCTTTCGCGTCGCCGTGGCGCTGACGCAGCACTTCGATCAAGCGAGGCTTGAGCCGCTGGTCGTCTAAGGTCGTATCACCCAGCTCGCTTTGAATCTGCTGGAATGCCTCCATAATGTCGTCGCTGGCGAACTTAGCAGCATCAGGCGCATCGTCCGGCGCAATCGGGTCATCAACAGTCTGCCCCATACGCTCGCGAGTTTGACGCCCGAGAGACAGCAGCTCACGGGCAGCCTTGTAGACTTCAGCAGTGCCACCTCGAACCGACGGCGCAAAAGGGTCATGCCCAGCCATCACTCGCGGCGACGACACACCGTCAACCGCCATAGCCGCTTCACGCACAGCGCTGTCCATCTCCTGATAGTTCTCAGGATCTTGAACTGGCGGCGGCTCGGCTGCAGCCCGAGGTTTAGCGGGTTGCGTTGAACGGAGTTGCGCGGTGCGCAGCTCTTCCACACTGGGAAACACACCGGTTTCATCCAGCATTGTCGTAAGCGCGGAATACAAACTTTCGAGCACCGGAATCAGCGTGTTCTGAAACTCGGTGAATACTTCTGATTTTACGTTACGACGAAACTCTAGCGTTTCGATGGCATCTGCAAATGCCCAGGTTAAAACTGCCGGCCCAATGGGTACAACATCTTTGTGCCCCCAAGGTTTGGCGAGCAATTCGAGCATCGTGCGCAGGTCGACAAGTGTGTCGCTAAAACGGCCCTCAGCCTTGGATATGACTTCCGCCACCACCAACCACTCTTCAAACTCTTCGGTATCGACCAGCTCAAGCTTTTGTGTATTGCCAGTTTCTCGACGACGACGTTTTTCCAACACCGACTCAAATTCGCTGACCTGATCAATCTGCTTCAGCACCAACTCAGCAAAACTGCTTTTGACCTGAGCCTCACCTTTTTCCAACTGATCAAGACCTTCGAAAAACATCATCTGCATGGCATTGGTGCCAGCATCGCGAGCTTTTGACAGCAAGTTTTTCGACGCCGAATCGTAGAAATTACGACTAATGCGTTCGACAGCGCGCTCCATCACCCGGCGTAGGCGGCGCTTGATACGATCGGCGTCTTGCTCACTAACACGATGATCGCGCAGCAACACGTCTGGTACCTGACCCTCAACAGCGTTGGTACTTTCAGCATCACCGCTAAACTCTCGGCGTGAAACCGTACCAGAGGCGACCGCGTATTCCAGCAACGCATCGAACGCGTCGCTCGGCAGGCCCTGAGGGTAACGAATCCCCATACCCGCGCCATTATCGAGAACACGGGCGACCACGCACGGCAGGCGGAAATGCAATTGTCCCTTGGGAGTAGCTACCGAAAAATGCAGGCTGATTTCTGCGCCGGAATCAAAATTTCCACCGGTCGCCATCAAAGATGAGCTGCCACCAGCACCGGTCAACAGCATTCCGCTCTGGCAGAAGTCGCGAATGGTGCACAACCATGAGCGCCCCTGTGGCGGATGCACAAGCGCACTTAGTGAGATGGGTTGCCGGAGATGCTGGCGTCTGTTTGCATCCATTAAATCGAGCCAAACCTGTTCGGGCCCTAACATGGGGCTACCCTGTGGTAGCTACAGGGATAAGTGGGAAAAAGAAGACTGAATTTGCATTCAATTGGGCCAGCAGATTAACGTAAAAAACCGGTCTTATCACCCGTACAGGCAGCTTAGTGGCTGGTTATGTGGCCTAGTTCTCTCAACTTCTTCACAGCGCTGGAGCGGCACAATACATACACCTGAGTCAGCCGTTCAGACGGTGACTAGTTGATCCCGACCCTGCTCTTTGGCTTGATACAGCGCGCCATCGGCGCGCCGCAAGATACTGTCGACCGTGTCATTCTCAATGTGTGTCGCAAGCCCGGCACTCACTGTGACTTGGTAGTCAGGTTCCGCTGAAGACACGCTGATGTTTGCCGTCCGCATACGCAGACGCTCAACAATCTCCGCTGCCCTTTGGGTGTCTGTATCGACCAGAATCAAGACAAATTCCTCGCCACCCAGTCGCGCGACCAGATCATTGTTACGCACACAACTCAATGCAGCGCTGGAAAACGCCTTCAGCAGCCGATCACCACATTCGTGGCCAAATCGATCATTCACGCGCTTAAAATAGTCAAGATCGCAATAGGCCAACGTAAACGAAGGGCCACCGCGTTCGCGCGTCGCCACTGCCCGCTCAACAAAATCAAGCAGATGCCTGCGATTGTAGAGACCGGTTAACTCATCACGCAAAGCGAGCTCTTCTACCCGGCGCAGAGCCTGTGCCAATTGTCGGTTTCGCGCGCGGGCCTGCAAGCGCAGCTGGATGATTTCGCGAGCGATCAGCGATGCTGCCAGTAAAAATACTGCAAGTCCGAAAGCGCACAGTAACTCAAACTCAAAAGATAGCGGAGCAAAGCTTGCGCGCAAAATAACGCATCCTGTGTAGCTCACCAGGGTGGTCAACAGCACCGTACGTACCCGTGACTCGTTGAAATGCAGGCCGCTGAAAAGCACTCCAAAAACAACGCCGACGAGCAAAATCAGCCGCATGTCACCACCCGCGAGCGTAGCCGCGGCCACAACCCCCGTATTGACCCAGATGGCGAGCAGCACATCGAGCCGCGATGCACTCAGCGTGAGTTGAGGGATTTCGAGGGCCCAGCGCACGATCATCAGTGCGCCTAACAGCCAGGCAGCAAACAGCCCAATGGCAACGCTGCCAGAAGCACTAATAACCTCAGCGGCAGACAACGCCGAATAAAAAACAACGTAACAACAAGTCAGAGCAGCCGCGAGAACGTAGTGTCGGCTGATACCAAACAAAGAAGACATCGGCGCACCGAAATCAGCCTGCTTGATATCCACAGGCAACGAAGCCTCAGACGGACCCAACAGATAGTTGGCATTGTGGTTAGCAATTTCGCTCACGATCAGGACTCTGCTATCAGCACTCGCTAGTGTTCGCAGCAGTATAGAGAGGCGCGAGCCTAGGCCTTTAAGGCAGTTGTAAGTAGCCTGTAGTTGGCTCTTACACTTGTAAGCGGACGTGTCACAGCCCATGCCAGACTATTAGTCTTGCAGCGCGCGCCGAACGGCCTGATCCCAGCCCGCAAGCAACGCAGCCCGCTGCTTCTCCAGCATCATCGGCTCAAAAACTCGGTCAGGACGCACGCAAGCCATGCCTGCCGCTTCCAACGACGGGTATAACCCAGCACCAACACCCGCCAGCATTGCTACGCCCAACGCTGTGGTTTCAATGACTGCGGGCCGCTGCACGCTGACATCAAGCAAGTCAGCGAGAAACTGGCAAATCCAGTCGTTTTGCACCATACCACCATCAATTCTCAACGATTCGATCGCGCTAGCGTCACCGGCAAGTGCCTGAGCGAGCGCCTGAGTCTGGTAAGCCACACTGGCCAGAGTTGCGGTTATTACCTGATCGCGGCTCGAATCCAGCGTCAGTCCGGTAATCAGGCCACGCGCCTGAGGTTGCCAATGCGGCGCGCCGAGACCGGTAAAGGCCGGCACAACATAGACACCACCAGTGTCACCGCTCGTCGCATTGGCGCTCACTTCGGTATCAGCCGCGTCAGCAATCAGACCCAACTGATCACGCAGCCACTTAATAGCCACTCCAGCAACAAAAATGCTGCCTTCCAGTGCATAGGTATTCTCGCCGTTCAATCGATAAGCAATGGTACCCAGCAGCTTAGCTTTGCTGTCACGCAGCGTATTCCCGGTGTTGGTAATGAGAAAACAACCCGTACCGTAGGTGCTTTTAGTCATGCCACTGCTGAGGCAATTTTGCCCTATGAGCGCGGCCTGTTGGTCCCCCGCAACCCCGTAGATTGGGATCGATGAGCCAAACAACTCAGGCAGGGTTTGACCAAAATCACTGCAACAATCTCGCACCTCGGGCAGAACCGCTCGAGGTATGGCATGTAATGCCAACAGCTCGTCACTCCACTCCCCACCCCGCAGATCATATAACTGCGTGCGCGAGGCATTGGTTGCATCGGTTAAATGCACCGCACCACCGGTTAGCCGAAACAGCAGAAAGCTGTCGACCGTGCCAAAACAAAGCTCGCCTCGCTCCGCCCGCTCCCGGGCGTCAGGCACGTTCTCGAGCAGCCAGTTCAATTTAGTCGCGCTAAAATAAGGGTCGATCACTAGGCCACTGATGCGTTTGACCTGCTCCGCGTGGCCAGCCTCGTGTAACGCGGCACATTGCGCCGCCGTACGACCGTCCTGCCAGACGATTGCAGGGTAGAGACACTTGCCCGTATCGCGCTCCCACAACAACGTCGTTTCACGCTGGTTGGTAATGCCAAGTCCGGCGATGGCACTGGCATCTACGGCTGCGTCATCCAGCGCCGTACGCACCGCCTGGAGTGTGGTCGTCCACAAGGTTTCGGGGTTTTGCTCGACCCAACCATCATTGGGAAAGCTCGACTCAAAATCGACCTGCCCCTGACCCACAATATGACCATCATGGGAGAAGACAATCGCTCGGGAACTGGAGGTTCCCTGATCAATGGCAAGGGTTAACTGCATTCAAGACTCTCTCGGCTTAACGACCTAAACAATTGTTTTTCTGGCACTTTTTTTTTCGCCTGTTTACACACTGCAAACTCACAGCTTATCCACAAGAAACCTTGTTGCACAAAAGGCGAGTGCCACCATATACTGCGCCTGCTGCAACAGTTACCCCCTACATATGGGGTGTTCGGGGAAAAAATGCAGACAAATCAATAAAGTAGCTTGTTTTTGCGTTTAGGCGATTTCTGTCCAGTTTCACCCATTCTAACCGGGTTAGCTGACTAGTTGCGCCGAGACGACCTTGGCGCCCTTATATGGCCAAAACAACAGCCGAAACAGTAGCTAAAAAGCAGCAGCGCCAAGAGCAAAGGGCCCATGACACGACAGGATTGAGCAGGGAACGCTGAAACGTGTTCCTGAACGGGGAAACAGCAGGACGCACCAGACCAGCAGTACGGACCGGATCGGTTCACTACACGCAATTCGTTACACATTTCATTACACACACAAGATGCTGCGCAATAGCGCCGTTGTCGACTTGCCACGCCCTGTCATGCAGTCAGTTAGCATGCCATTCAGAGGCCGACAGACAAGTCCAACAGGCGCCGTTGTCTCAGCCGGGGAGTCATTAAGCTAGATGCAGACCGATACTTCGAATTCGTCACGCCAAGCCGCCAATTCACCACTTACTCCGCATGATAATGCACACTCAGCCGACGGCGCGACACTTGCGCCCTCACTGACCGCAACGGCACCGGGTCAGCTCAAAGTGATCAAACGCAATGGCACCGTTGTCTCTTATACCGACGACAAAATTGCAGTCGCTATGACTAAGGCATTTCTGGCCGTAGAAGGCGGAACCGCCGCGGCATCAGCCCGCATCCGCGAACTGGTCAATGAGCTGGTTGTGGCCGTAAGCGGCACTTTCAAGCGCCGCCTGCCCTCCGGCGGAACCTTGCATATAGAAGAAGTACAAGACCAGGTCGAGCTGGCTCTAATGCGCTCTGGTGAACATCAGGTGGCACGCTCTTACGTGCTGTACCGCGCGGAACGAGCTCGCCAGCGTGCTGACCAGCCCAGCGTCAGCGTTGCTCCCGAGCACGCCGGCCTAACCATGACCAATCCCGATGGCAGTCGCGTGCCGCTTGATATCGCGCGCATGCATACCATCGTCTTCGAAGCCTGTGCCAATCTGGATGACGTTGACGCTGACAAGATCATGGCGCAAGCGTTGAACAACATGTACGACGGCATCAGCAGCACCGATGTGGCCACGTCACTGCTCATCACCGCCCGCACCATGGTCGAAGACGAGCCCAACTACACTTACGTCACATCACGCCTGCTGCTCGACGAGCTACGCCGCGAAGCACTGACGTTCCTTGGCATCCAAAAGTCTGGTGCTCTTGGTAACGACTATCGCGCCACCCAAAGTGAAATGGCCGAGTTGTATCCCCAGGCCCTGGTCGCGTTCTTGCAGCGCGGCTCTGAACTGGAATTGGTATCGCCCGAACTGCTGCAATTTGACCTCACCCGACTGGGTGCAGCGATCAAGCCAGAGTGCGACCTGCAGTTCACCTACCTCGGGCTGCAAACTCTTTACGACCGCTACTTCATCCATAGCAACGAAGTTCGAATCGAATTGCCACAGATCTTTTTCATGCGCGTCGCTATGGGCCTTGCGATTGAAGAAGACGACCCAACAGGGCGTGCGATCGAGTTCTACCAGCTGCTGAGTTCGTTCGACTACATGAGCTCTACGCCAACCTTGTTCAACGCCGGCACCCTGCGCTCGCAGCTGTCGTCGTGCTTCCTGACTACTGTTCCCGACGCACTCGATGGCATTTATAGTGCTATACGCGACAACGCCATGCTCTCCAAGTGGGCCGGTGGCCTAGGTAACGACTGGACTCCCGTGCGTGCGCTGGGCTCCTATATCAAAGGCACCAACGGCAAATCTCAGGGTGTTGTGCCCTTTCTGAAAGTGGTCAACGACACTGCAGTTGCGGTCAACCAGGGCGGCAAACGCAAGGGCGCCGTCTGTGCCTACCTTGAAAGCTGGCACCTCGACATTGAGGAATTCCTCGAACTGCGTAAGAACACCGGCGACGACCGGCGTCGCACCCACGACATGAACACGGCCAACTGGATTCCAGACCTGTTTATGAAGCGCGTCACTGATGGCGGCGAGTGGACACTGTTCTCGCCCGCTGATACCCCAGACCTGCACGATCTGTATGGCAAAGCTTTCGAAGAGCGTTACGCCCAATACGAAGCCATGACACAAACCGGCGAGTTACCCTTGTTCAAGCGTCTTCCTGCAGCCGATCTGTGGCGCAAGATGCTGTCGATGCTGTTCGAAACTGGACACCCGTGGATCACCTTCAAAGATCCGTGCAACATCCGCTCGCCACAGCAGCACGTTGGCGTAGTGCACTCTTCAAACCTGTGTACAGAAATCACCCTCAACACCTCGAACGATGAAATTGCGGTGTGCAACCTGGGTTCCATTAACCTGGTGCACCACGTCGACAACGGCGTTCTGAACATCAAGAAGCTAAAGAAGACCATTCGCACTGCCGTGCGAATGCTCGATAACGTTATCGACATCAACTACTACTCGGTCCCTCAAGCACGCACGTCTAACATGCGTCATCGCCCGGTAGGCCTTGGCATCATGGGGTTCCAGGATGCGCTGTACAAAATGCGCATGGCGTACGGCTCAGATGAAGCCGTTCGCTTTGCTGATGAGTCTATGGAAGCGGTCAGCTACTACGCGATCGAATCGTCCATGAAGCTCGCGAAAGAACGTGGCAAGTACGCAAGCTTTGATGGCTCTCTTTGGAGCAAGGGCATTCTCCCGCAAGACTCTCTGCGTGAGCTGCAGAACCAGCGCGGCGCAGAATATCTTGAAGCCAACTTCGACTCAGCACTCGGCTGGGACGAACAGTGGAACAAGCTGCGCACCAAGGTCAAAGCTAACGGCATGCGCAACTCCAACGTTATGGCTATTGCACCCACTGCCACCATTGCCAACATTACAGGTGTCAGCCAGTCCATCGAACCGACGTATCAAAACCTGTACGTCAAATCGAATCTGTCCGGTGAATTCACCATCGTAAACCCTTACATGGTTCACGATCTGAAAAGGCACGGCCTGTGGGACAACGTGATGGTTAACGATCTAAAGTACTACGATGGCAGCGTACAAAAGATTGAGCGAGTTCCTGAAGATCTGAAGGCTCTGTACGCAACCGCTTTCGAAGTTGAACCGCGCTGGATTGTCGATGCCGCTAGTCGACGTCAGAAATGGATCGACCAGGCACAATCACTGAACCTGTACATCAACGAAGCCTCGGGCAAAAAGCTGGATGTCACCTACCGTATGGCATGGATACGTGGTCTGAAAACCACCTATTACCTGCGAGCGCTTGGTGCCACCCACACCGAAAAGTCGACGCTTGATCGCGGCACCCTAAATGCCGTGTCCTCGTCCGGGACACCGACTGGTACGAGTGCGAGCACGACCAGTACAACAGCACCGGTTGCGACGGCAGCTGCCACCACACCTGTCGCAGCGCCGCGAGTAGAACTGGACTTGTCCGCAATCACACCTGTAGACGCACCACTCGCCTGCTCGCTAGACGATCCGGATTGTGAGGCGTGCCAATAGGCCGCCACGCATCCAACATTGTTTTCAGATGGCTTTTAAATAGCTTTCACGTAAGACGCACACTGTGCGTCTTACAATGGCTAAAGACTTAGGTCGAAACACAGAATTTTAGAAGGAGCATCGCCCGTGTTGAGCTGGGACGATTACGAAGAAGACCAGAACCCTGCAGTTGCCGAACAGGCTGCCCAAACGTTAGCGCAAGAACGTTTGGCACAGGATGCTGTGGCGCAACAACAGGCCCGCGAACAGGCGGCCGCCGCCAAGCTCGCGGCCCAACAAGAACAACAGCAACAAGAACAAGAACAAGCTCGCCTTCTCGCTGCCCAAAAAGCAGCAGAGCAACTGGCACAGCAGGAAGCGTTGCAGCGTGAACAAGCCCAGGCGGCATCAACGGTTTCCCTTGATGCGCCCATTGTGGTGAGCGAACCTGTACAGGCTCCTGCGTCAGCACCCGCAAAAAGAAGTGGGCGGGTTACCGTTGATCAAAAAGCCATGATCAATTGCCGCGCCGACCTCAACCAACTGGTACCGTTCAAATATGACTGGGCGTGGCAGAAATATCTTGATGGCTGCGCCAACCACTGGATGCCGCAGGAAGTAAACATGACCGCAGACATTGGTCTGTGGAAGTCAGACGGTGGTCTGTCAGAAGACGAACGCACTATCATCAAACGCAACCTCGGTTTTTTCTCTACCGCCGACTCACTGGTTGCCAACAACCTAGTACTCGCGCTGTACCGCCTTATCACAAACCCCGAGTGCCGCCAGTACTTGCTGCGCCAAGCGTTCGAAGAAGCGATCCATACTCATGCGTACCAGTACTGCATCGAGTCACTGGGAATGGACGAAGGTGAAATCTTCAACATGTACCACGAGGTTCCTTCAGTCGCGAAAAAAGCGTCCTGGGCACTCAAGTACACCCAAGAAATCAACGATCCGAAGTTCGAAACCGGTACTGTTGAAACCGACAAGGCGTTGCTCAAGAACCTCATTGCGTACTACTGCGTTCTAGAAGGCATCTTTTTCTACTGCGGCTTCACGCAAATCTTGTCGATGGGCCGTCGCAACAAGATGACGGGTACCTCCGAGCAGTTTCAATACATTCTGCGCGATGAGTCGATGCACGTGAACTTTGGTATCGATGTCATCAATCAGATCAAGCTCGAAAATCCACACCTGTGGGACCAAGAGATGCAAGAACAGGCAACGGGCATGATTCTCGAGGGCACGCAATTCGAAATCGAATACGCCCAAGACACCATGCCTCGCGGCGTTCTTGGTATGAATGCCAACATGATGGCTGAATACCTGCAGTTCATTGCCAACCGTCGGTTGGCCCAGATTGGTCTTCCAGAGCAGTTCCCGGGCGTCAAGAACCCTTTCCCGTGGATGTCAGAAATCATGGATCTAAAGAAAGAGAAGAACTTCTTTGAAACTCGTGTGACCGAATATCAAACCGGTGGGGCACTCGATTGGAGTTAACGCTTCGCTCCTAATGCTTGCTATCCCGAAGCGAGCATCACAGCATGATCACCGATTTGCCCGCCACCGTTTGGTCGCGGGCTTTTCGTATTAGAGTACACACCAATTGCGCCAATGAAACGTTGTAGTCAGGCGCGTCGATAAACCGCAGGATGCTATCAATGGGTTCCTCTCCTTATTGTTCCACGATCTCTTCAGAAGGCGCCTCAAGGGGCGTCTCAGGCCTCGCAGTAGGACTCACCCAAAAACTCACAGCATCGCTCCGGGCCGTGCTTTGCGTGGGAACCCTCCTAAGCGGCCTGGTGGTGCCAACCAGCTATGCCGATACTCTCCATTACACGGTCCCCGGACTCGAAAAAGACGCTGATATTGTCATCGACAACTACGGCGTGCCGCATATCTATGCCCAAACCCACTACGACGCGTTTTTTGTCCAAGGTTTTAACGCGGCTCGTGACCGTCTTTGGCAGATAGACACCTGGCGCCGTCGCGGACTTGGAAAGCTCTCGGAAGTATTTGGTGCCGCGTACGTGCCCCAAGACCGCGCCGCTCGTCTATTCCTCTATCGCGGTGACATGTATAGCGAATGGCTTGCCTACGGCTCCGATGCAAAACGCATCGCAGAATCATTCACTGCCGGTATCAACGCCTGGCTTGCGTTACTCAACGACAATCCAGATTTGCTGCCGCCGGAATTTGACCTGCTCGACTACACACCCAGCCGCTGGAGCGCTGATGATATTGTGCGGATTCGCAGCCATGGGCTGTGGCGCAACGTGGCACGCGAAGTAGAGCGTGCCAAAGCGTTCTGCGCTGGCGATCAAAAACTGACTCAATTGACCAAGGTTCTCGAACCCAAGTGGCAAACCAAAGTGCCGGAGGGGCTAGACCCCTGCAGCATTCCGGACAACGTACTCGACGACTATCTGTTGGCCACCGCTCCCGTTCGCTTCGACGACGCCTCTAAGCTGATGGCCGCGACTCTAGCTGCTGGCCGGGACAAAGCGTTGGACACCGCCCTGGGCAGCAACAACTGGGCGATTGCGCCTGCGAAATCAAGCACCGGCCGGCCCATACTCGCTGACGATCCACATCGAGCCCATGCCGTGCCTTCACTGCGCTATATCGCACACCTTAAAGCGCCTGGCCTAGACGTGATTGGCGCGGGCGAGCCAGCATTACCTGGCCTGTCTATTGGCCACAACAAGAACATTGCCTTTGGCCTAACGATCTTTCCAATTGATCACGAAGACCTCTATGTTTACGAGCTGGCAGAAGACCCGCTGACGCGCGTTACCGCTGCGCCATTGGCTGACCCGGCAACGCCGCAAGACGCCTCGAGTTCGCCTGCAGACGCAAGCGGCGACGACAAAACGCCTGCTGGCTCAGCAGAGCCCGCGGTTGTCGCTGAAACAGCCCCAGTGCCAAACTACACCGGCTATACCTACGCCGGCCGATTCGAAGCCTTCACCGAAGTCACCGACACCATCAAGGTGAAAAATGCCAGCCCCGTTGAGGTTCAACTGCGCTACACCCGACACGGTCCTGTTGTTCATAGTGATACAAAATCAGGCAAAGCCTTTGCCGTTCGCGCCGCCTGGTTACAGCCGGGCATGGCCCCTTACTTTGGTAGTGTCGAGTACATGCGCGCCAATAGCTGGCGGGAGTTTGTCGCGGCGCTGAACCGCTGGGGCGCCCCTTCCGAAAATCAGGTGTTTGCAGATATCGACGGTAACATCGGCTACAAGCCTGCTGGGCTTTTCCCCAAGCGCCGCAACTTTGATGGACTACTGCCTGTTCCCGGCGACGGTCGTTACGAGTGGGACGGCTTTTGGGACATGGATGTACTGCCGGAAGAATTCAACCCCGAGCGTAACTGGGTCGGCACGGCCAACGCCATGAGCCTACCTGAGGACTACGACATAGATACCTACCGTGTCGGCTTCGAGTGGAGCGCACCCTGGCGCTTCCAGAGAATTCAGGAAGTGTTGTCGCAACCCGGCAAGTTCAAACCTGAAAATTCATTGTCGTTGCAGCGTGACTACACGTCTGTCCTCGCCAAGAGCGTTATCAGCAAGCTGCCCAAGATATTGCCCAGAGGCGCAAATGAAGCCCACGCACCAGCGCTGCGCTACCTGCAATACTGGAAAGGCCGACTGAACCCAAGCTCAGGACCCGCTGCCCTGTACGCCATCTGGTTTTATCGTCACTTAACGCCCCAACTGGCTGCACACCTCTCAGAAGGGAAGCTGAGCGCCATGGACAGCCTTGCCGTTGTCGACAAGATGTCGAGCTCTCCCGAGATCATAGAAGCCTCCCTCGCCAGTGCCTGGCAAGAAGCCCAGGCGTTGCTCGGCGATAACCCAAAATCCTGGAAGTGGGGCACGTTGCACCGCATGGAATTTACTCATCCACTGCAAGCGCATATGAACGACGCCGATCGCGAGCAGTTTGGTCTGCCGGTTTACCCACGTGGCGGCAGCGGCAATACCACCAACAGCACGGGCTTTCTACCAGATGACTTTCGAGTCAGAAGCGGCGCGTCGTTTCGGATGGTGCTCGACGTAGGCAACTGGGACAACGCCTGGATGACCAACGCACCCGGCCAGTCCGGCGATCCGCGCTCCCCTTTCTATGCCAATTTGCTCGAAGGCTGGGCCAAAGAAAAGAGCTTTCCACTCTTATACAGCCGCTACCGCATCGAACGCGATGCGGCGCAGCGAATCAAGCTGAAAGCAGGCGGCCGCTAAGCTTTGACGTAAACCACGTCCTCACCCACGGACTCCAGCAACACTCAAGAAACAGGAATTTTCGTGAGCACAATCACATCGCCTGCTATTTCAGCCATCGCCCGCCAGCTGTTGCTAGCGGGGGGCATCGCAATCCTGGGGCAGCCCGTGATAGCCAGCGAGCCCGCCAGTTCTAAGACGGCTGGCGGGAGCGCTCGGTTCAGTGACAGAACGTTGGTGCTTACCGCCGACCAGCTCGATAACGGTCACCCACGACTCTCAACTGCGCTTGCTGCCCTCGTTCCAGGCTTCACCAGCCCAACGGCTGCCAATCGCGGTAACAGCGCCCACGTCCAGACGCTTCAGGATCGCGGCTTGTCGCCTGATCAGGTACTCGTGCTCGTGAATGGCGAACGCCGTTACAAGTCAGCAATTACCCACGTCACTGACACCCCGGCCCAGGGCTCACTGGCCGTCGATCTTGATGCAATACCGCTTGCCGCCGTTGAGCGTGTTGAGATCACCCGGGCTAACGGCAGCGTTCTGCACGGCAGCGCCGGTGCTGCAGGGGTCATCAACGTCATTCTCAAACAGCGTGCCAATGGCGGCCAACTCTATGGCGACTTCGGGCAACACAGCACAGAAATCACGGACGTTGCAGACGCGCTTGGTACACGAGTCATAAACGGCGAACCGGTGCTGGGCACCGCTGGCGACAGAAACCCTGATGACGGCGACGGCGATACCTTACGCCTCGGTGGTAGTTGGGGCTTTCGCGTGGGAGAAAACGGCAGCCTGACCGCAGCAGCCAGCTACCTTGACCGCAAACGCACCACCCGCGAAGGCTTCAGCCCAGGGCGCCTCTACCCGCTCGACAACGGCGCCCTCGATCAGCGCGAAATCACCACCGAACGATTGCTGCAACGGTTCGGCGATGCGGACACTCAGGAATTGAATTTTTCCGCCGCCTTGGAGCAGGCGGTGCACGGCATGACCTTCAACATGCTGTTCACCTACGCCGCGCGCACCGCAAAAAGCTTCGCGGCATACCAGCGCCCAGTCGACCTACCGAGCTCCTTGCCGACCTACCCAGAAGGCTTCGTCCCCGAACAAACCTCAGACAGCGACGGTCTGGCTCTGACGCTACAACTGCGTGGCAACCACTTTGGTTGGGATTGGCTCGCCACCTACCATCAAGGCGAAGACGAGCTGGATTGGAGTCTGCAGGACAGTATTAACCTAAGTCTTGAGAGTGCATCAGGCGAGGCCACGCCCACCGCATTTCTGATCGGCAATAATGAGAGTCGCATTCAGGAGCTGTCACTTAAGCTTAGCCGCGATCTTAGCTTGTCGTTTGCCGAGCACAGCCATCTGCTGGCTGGCTTTGACTACCAGTCGGCTGGGCATGAGATCGAGCGCGGTGATACCGCGTCAAGAATCGCAGGCGGCGCGCTTGATGCCGCTGGGCAGCTTCTCCCCGCAGGCTCACAGCAAGTCATCGGCATACGCGAACGCCATGAATTTGATGAAGGCCGCGCAAGTTACGCTGGTTTTGCCGAGCTACACAACAGCTGGCGCGACGGTGCCATTAGCACTCGATTTGGTGCACGTTTCACTGACTACGACGACATTGATGCGCAATTCGATATCAATGCAGCCGCTAGCTTTCGCCCAAATCCAAAAACCCTAATCAACGTCGACATCAGCAAAGGCCATCGCGCCCCAGACATGGGCCAACGGTTTTACAACGGCACTTTTGTGCGCTACTTCGATCAAACACTGACGCGTGTCGAAATACTGCGCAACGACGATACGGCACTCGCAGCCTTTGGTGGCAAAGAACTCGAGGCAGAAACGTCCTTAACCGCCAACCTCTCAGCCAACTACCAGTTCACAGACGATTTCAGCGTCCGCGCTGCAGCGTCTTGGCTCGATATCGACGATCGTGTACTACTGAGCGAAGCGTTGGCCGGGGCAGCGGTCGATGCACTGTTCGTCGGACGCGGAATTGACGCTGAGCGTCTCGCGTTTTTCACTAACGGTGCAGACAGCAAAACCACCAGCTTCGACCTAGGCACAAGCTATCGCGTCAACTTGCCAGCAAGTCATATCGACCTAGACCTCGACGCCAGCATCTATTCCACCAACGCAAGCGCCAACAACATCACGGCCACTCAAGCGGTCGGACGTCGCGTTTTGCAACGGCTGGAACAGGGCGGGCCTGAAACCAAAGTGCACATGCGTGCCAACTGGCAGCGGGAAAAGACCGGCCTGGAACTGCGCGCGACCTGGTTCGGCAGCGCTGTTCATCCTGGGGATACGGCGGAAGCTGATCACAACACCGGTTCTGGCGTACTTATCGACCTAAGCCTTGAGTATCAACTGAACAACACCGTCACCGCCACACTGGGCGGGCTGAATCTGCTCGACGCATACCCTGACGTTTTCGAACCTGATAGCACACTAACAGCCAACCCCAGCGAACAGCCCTTCTCCAACTATTCGCCCTGGGGCTTCAACGGCCGCTACGTGTTCCTGGCGCTACGGGCGACAGTGCTCTAACCCAAGTGGCGCCCTATGAGGACATCTTAGACTCGGTGCACAGTAATCTGTGGGAATGGAATGTCCCAGTCATTAGCCGCCGCCGCATCAACACACCAACGCTGTATAGCGCGACGCAGACGGTTGTAAATATCGGCAAGCTGACCACTGAAGTCTGCGATAACAACCACGTCCAATGACGAGTCACTCGCGTTTTCAAACTCAACACGTAGGTTCAGCAGCGACTCTTCATAACCCTCTTCAACCACCCGCAATTTGATAAAGGCCTCGAGCTTACTTAGCACGTCGGTGGTTGCGATGTTCAGATGGGCATAGCTGATGCCCAGAGTTTCCTTGAGCCGAAAATTCGTCGAGAGGTTAACGGGCTGTTGAGCTAAAAAGTCTTGGGTAACAAAGGTGCGGTGCGCGCCGCCGCGCTCAATCACTTGGGTCAACTCTGGAGAAATACCGACAACCTTGCCGCGACGAGAATCCGGGAACAAAACCCAGTCGCCTTTCTGGCAGGGAAACCATGGCTCTGACGAGGTGTAGGGACGGGATCGCAGATCGACCAGCTCATCAATCTTCACTCGCAACTCAAGATCTGCCGTTGGGTTTTCGAGCGTGCTGTAGAAGTTGATCTGTTTGACCTTCCAGGCCAGTCCGTCGAGTTCTATGCGCTCCCCCTCCCGGACACTCCCTATATTTAAAAACAACTGAATCTGGCTCCAGAACCTGGGAATTGCTGTGCGTAGAGTCAGTGCAATACCCAACAACAGCAACAGCCCAATACTAAACAGCATCCAGTCTTCGGCCATGTAGAACACCACCATTGGGCCAAGGATTGCGGCCAGCATAATCCCGATGCGAAACAGCAGGTCGAACAGTCGAATTCGAAAGTTGCGGAGTTCTGCGCGATAGCCGGGCACAAACCGCTCTAGTCCCCGGTAGAGCAACCGCCCAATCAGAAGTATGCCAAGAACCGCCAGTATCGCCTGGCCAAGATAAAGCCCGCGGGTACGCACAAAAGTTTTAAAATAGCTTTGCGAGGCTTCAGACAGAGACACCTCCGTACTTTCAAGCTTATCGAGTTGAAACTCGGCAGAACTGAGTTGGCTCGACAAGAACGTCAACTGATCTCGCCATTCACTCTGCATATCGCGCAAGCTCTTACGCAAACCCCCGGCGTTGGTATTCTCGATGAGTCGAGCAAGATTAACTAACGCCTCATTAGCAATAGGAATGCGCTCTTTGTAATAGCTGATCTTGTCCCGCTGTACTGTTTTCGCTCGCACGTGACTGGTGAGCCCCTTGAGCTCTTTCATCAACGGTTCCAACAGCGAGAACAACTCCTGTTGAAAGTCAAAAGTCTGCTGCTCAGCCTCTCCCAACTGCGCCAAATCTGCACCCGTCGCAATTTCACTGATGTTGTGTTCAGTGAGATCGAGATCCGTTTTAAGTGATGCGATTCGCGTGGTGAAGTCTGTCCGCTCGACATCCGTTTCCGCAGCGGTCAATTCCTGCGTAACGCCATGAATATCGCTCTTCAACCGATCCCGTAACTCCACCAGCGAGAGGAGCGCTGCCAGTGAATCTTGTAACCGCTTCTCGGCCTTTTCAGCCTCGGTTAGTTCTGGCGGCTCTTCGGGTTCGTCACTAACAACCTCTATTACCGGCGCATTTTCAGTTTCAGCGCCCGCTTCGGGGCCGCCTTCTGATTCCTTAAAGCCTTCAAGTTCAGCAGCAGCCTCCTCAACCTCAACTGCAAGAGTCGTATCGGCGGGCGCCAGGCTAGCCGCTGATATTGGACCCGCACAAACCAAGCAACAAGCAGCACCCAGCCCAATGCATATTGTGAACAGTATGTGGCGATGAATTGCCAACATATCCAATCTCCAGTAAAACAACCAAAAAGGGGTCAGAATTAATTCTGACCCCCGCTTCACGAAAAACTTCGACCTCGTATTTTCAGCTTGCTGCGTAGCGCAAAACTAAACACAGAATCAGATAGTTAGTGACCCACCTTGGGCAATATCTCGCGCAGGGCGCGCAGAAAGTCCAAGGGTTGGTCAAGAAATACATGGTGCTGGGCATCTGCCATCTCGATCACCGGAAACTCTTTCGGAATAAGCTCCCGCATGTACTCAAGCGTACGTGCAGAAAACGATTCACTGTCTGCTCCGTAAATCACTCCGAGTGGCAAGCTGAGCGCCTGAAAATCTTCAGGCAGTCGATCGGCGTTGGTCATGGTTACCGGTAAGTCGTCATCGAACTTCCAGGCCCAACCGCCGTCCGCAGGCATCAGTGAGTTGCGCGCGATGTACTCAAGCACGTAAGTGTTGGCGCAGTCCTGCGGAGGCTGCAACCGAAAGCGGGCTTCCGCAGCTTTTTTGTCTGGGTAGATCTTTGAGCGGCCGTTCATCATTCCAGAACGATCGGGTTCAGGTTCGTCAGGGTGACGGATACCAGAATCCACCAGTATTAACTTGCCAAAGCGTTCGGGGAATTTATTCGCAGCCTTCACGGCCATGCCACCGCCAAAACTATGCGCAACTACGACAACCGACGAATCCAAACCCGCGTCATCGCACACCGCTTTGATTTCATCAGCGAAGCCGTCGCCTGAATACTCATAACGGTAATCAGAGTCACCCATGCCCGTGAGGTCCATGGCAACAACGCAATATTCATCGGTGAGCTGAGGGGCAATAAAATCCCACCAGCGGGAGTGGGCATGCATGCCGTGTATCAACAGCATGCCCGGCTTGGCCTTATCACCATAACGGCGATACATAACATCGCACTCGTCCACTTCAACCGAGCGTTGCTCCGGTGCGGTTTCTACCGCCTCGAAGAACCACTCAGGAATACTGGGCTTGTCTTCAGCTGAATCCCACCGGGCCATAGTCGTCTCCAGTTAAGAGCGTGCGCAGAACCAAACGTCTTCGCAGAGCCTATAGACGACCGAACCGCTTCAGGTGAAAGTCGACGTTACCAAACATGGTGTCGATCATAGTCAGACGCTTGAAGTAATGACCAATATTCAGCTCATCGGTCATACCCATGCCGCCGTGCAACTGCACCGCCTGCTGCCCCACAAACCGACCCGACTTGCCCACCTGTACTTTAAAAGCAGAAACCGCTTTCTGAGCTTCGGGGCCATAGCCTTCGTCAAGCCGCATCGCAGCCATAAACATAAGTGACTTCGACTGCTCGTACTCCATAAACATGTCGACCATGCGGTGCTGTAACACCTGGAATTTACCAATCGGTTGACCAAACTGTTCGCGGGTTTTGCAGTATTCGACGGTGTCTTTGTAGAGCACTTCCATACAGCCAACCGCTTCGGCGCCAAGTGCAATGGTCGCTTCGTCGATCACCTGTTGTAAGGACGCAAGGCCAGCGCCCTCAGTACCCAGCAATACCCCAGGGGTGTTCTCAAGAGTCACTTCGCTGGCACGCAACGCATCTACCGTGGGGTAGTCACGACGGCTCATGCCGTTGGCACCACTCTCAACAATAAACAGAGACACACCCGACTCGTCGCGCTGGTCACCGCTGGTACGCGCTGACACGACCATGAAGTCGGCACTAGGACCATTGAGTACAACCGACTTGTGACCGGTTAACTGGTAGCCATCACCTGATTTGCTCGCTGTAGTGACAAGGTCTGCCAGGTTAAATCGGCCCTGGGGCTCGGCATAGGCCAGTGCACCCTGCATAGAACCGTCGATGATGCCCGCAAGATACTTCGTCTTCTGCGCGGCATCGCCGGCGATTTTTATGGCGCCACCAGCAAGCACAACCGTTGGCACGAAGGGCTCGACCATCAGGCCTTTACCAAACTGTTCTTGCATGAGCATGGTATCGACAGCGCTGCCGCCGTAACCACCATCCGCCTCTGAAAACGGCATACCCAGCCAGCCCAGTTCTGCAAACTGCTTCCAGTTAGCTGCAGCAAAGCCTTTCTCATGAGCGGCAGATTTCTGCCGGTCATCAAAGCCATAATCATTCTGAATGAACTTCGACAAGCTCTCTTGGAGCAGGTTTTGTTCATCGGTAAACGAAAAATCCATTGGGTCTCTCCCCTAAAAAATCAGCAAACGCTATACAACAATCAGGTCAGCTCCTTGTTTAAAGGAGGGTAGCGGAGGACAGGCCCAATACTGATTTTGCAATAATGTTTTTTAAATGGTCTCGAGGAGCCAACACAGCTTCCCGAGCACGATTCGACAGCATACCGAATAGCACAGGCTGGGAAAACTCCGGTCCGATTGGACCTTCGTTGTCGAGGGAGTCCAAATGAGTGTAAGGCAGCGCAAAATAGCCCAAAGCTTCGACCTGCAGGTCGGCAAGCTGCTGGCTTATTTGTCGATTACGAGCAGCAATCAACAGATTTGCAGCCAGGACAAACTCTGACTCGGCCCCAAGGGAGCGCGCTTCCATCGCCTGCAGGCTTGCCATCCCAATCTCAAGCTCATGCAATTTGGTCCGGAAATCGTCGTCGCGCCAGAGGCTGCCGCCATCTAGCTCGCCGCTCTGCACAAAATCGCGCAGCTGTGCCAGCAACAACTCATTGCGCGCCACCACCCCGGGCTGGGCAAATTCTGCCTGCTCTATGCCAAGCGCCAGGCTCGCCGTCGAATCCATCGGTCCAAGCAGCCCAGCTGGCGGCACCTGCACCTTATCCAGAGTCACGCAGCCCACGCTGTAGCGGAGCGAATCCAGTCTCCCCGCCTCCTCGCCTATCATGCGGCTTGGCGTTACCGTGATTCCAGGGCTCGCAAGATCGAGCAGAAACACGCCAAATTTGGCATCTGCGGAGAGCGCGGGTTCGGGCTGGGGATGAGCGCTTACTCGGGCAAGAACGTAAATCCAGTTTGCTCCCGACAACCTAGTGTCACCCGCAGGGACGTCCAGCACCCAGGGTTTGACCCCGGTCAGCGCCCAGCCCGCAGAAATAACCCCACCAGTTGAACTGGACGCCGCCCTATCGACCGGGACAGCGATCGTGGTCAGCTGAGCAAGATCCAGCCCTGCCGAATCTTCCCCGAAGGCCTGACACCAATGAACGCTACCTTCAGCAATGGCCGGCAGATGCTGACGCTGCTGCACTTCACTACCGTAGGTAATTAACGCAGCCCCCAAGAAATCGGGTCCGTGGGCGGCGGGCTGGGGCGCCTGGGCTCGAGCGGCCTCGCGCTCCCACAACCAACGCTGACGGGGCGTCCAGCCAAGCCCACCATATTGACGTGGCCAGTGCCCTGTGAGGCGGCCACAGGCAGCCAGTGCCGCCAGGTAACGTGATCGCACCAGTTCGCCGCGCCGCCCGAGAAGCCGGGCGTCAGCGGTCTGCCAATGACGGGCCAAAAAAACGTTAGCAGCCCCCACAAATTCTTCGTCCGACAATGATAAATTTGGGTCCATGAGCCGAAGTTTAACTGGAAGTGGCCCGCTGATTCTGCGCCATCACAACAACGGAACTGGACAAGCAGCCGCAACCACGCCAAATTGTCGCGCAAATCCACTCACCAGCCCCTGCCGAGTAATCCAACGACACCCAACGGCGCTCGGGCGGAGACATCACTATGGTTTTTCGCCTGTTTTCTAAGTCCAAGAAAGTCTCTGCCGACTCTGGCGGCAAAGCGTCCGCTGGCGCCGAGCGGGCTGCTGCCGTACCCGACGAGAACGCCGGTCCAGATGAGCTGGCTAGCGCCGTACGCGCGGCCAGCTCGAATAAGGAGCGCGCGACGCTGATCGCTCGCATCAACGATGTCGCCACCCTGAATAGCCTGTCCCAGCAGAGCGGTTGCCTTGCACTTTGCGCAGATCAACTCGCAAGCGTTGCCTCAGTAAACGATGCACTGGGACTCGCAGTCACGCCCCAGGCGCGGCTGGAACTGCTGCTGGGCGCCCACCAAGCAGAACTCCGCAGCGCAGGGTTACAGGCGATTACCAGCGAAGCCGAACTGATTGATCTTGAGCACGCCTCGCGGTCCAAAAACAAGGCCTGCAATCGCGCCGCCCGCGAACGCCTCGACCGACTTCGACAGGCTCGCAGCAGTGCGGCGCAGGCCGCCGCAACCACCGCCGAACTCGCGAGTGCCGCGACATCACTCGGGCGTGACAGCGCCGTGCCGCAGAAGGACGAAATTCTACAGGCGCGATTTAACGCCCTCGCCCAAAAACATGCCGTTGCAGCACAAGAGCTCGCCGCCAGTACCACCATTCTTGCCGACTACTCCGAAACCGCACCCGCACTAACGCCAATGCCGCTCGCGCCCGCTGTGGACGCAACCGACAACGACCATGAAGGGCCAGACTTTAAAGTGCTTAGTGCGCGCTTCAAGGTTCTACAACAACAGTTAGAAAGTGGGACGCCCACCTCGCAACTCACCCAAGACATGCACAGTGCCGGCAACGACTGGCGCGACGCTATTGCCGCCGCCACACCCGATGCCCGCGCCATTGACCAGGTGACCAGCAGTACAGCGCTGTTTGAAAAAGTAGGCCGTTGCGAAGCGCTATTGGCCGAACGAGCCGACGACATTGCGACCGCAATTGCGCAGCCAGCCAGTCTTACCCCGGCAGAGCTGCAAGCGCTCCCTCGTAAAGATCTGGCCGCCGCCTGGAAACAGGTCGAGCAAGCAGACTCCACAAGCAAAACGATTCGTAAGCTCAGCAGCGGTCTCAACTACCCAGCCAAGGTGCCAGTCCCCGAAGTGATCGAGCAGCTTGCAGAGCGCGCAAAGGTTGCAAGCGACCTGGTTAACGCTGGCAAAGCCCGCCAGAACGAGCTCGAAACCAGTTTCCAAACTCAGGTGAAACGTCTTGCAGACGCACTGGATGCTGGCGAACTAAAACAAGCCGAAGCCGCCCGCGGCGAAGCTCGCGCTCTACAAGAAGCTCTGCCTGGTGGTGCTGCCAATGCAACACGCAAACGCTTCGGCACGCTGCTTGCGAATATGCAAAATCTGCGTGATTGGCAACACTTTGCTACCGATCCCAAACGCGAAGAGCTGTGCAACCAGATGGCTGCGCTGGCCGAACAACCCGTCGAACCCGATGAGCAAGCAGATCAGGTGAAAGCCCTGCGCGCGCAGTGGAACGCGCTGGGCGGCAAGGGACCAAAAGAGCTTGCTGAACGCTTTGATAAGGCCGCGGTGCAAGCGTTCGAACCCTGCCGACTGCACTACGCCGTATTAGCCGAGCAACGTACAGCAAACATCGCGACGCGCAAATCAATTCTCACGCAATTGGAAACCTTTGTTAGCGCCACCGACTGGGCTGACACCGATCTCGCGGCCGCTCGTACTATTTTGAATTCCGCACGCACCGAATGGCGCAGCGCATTCCCCGTAGAACGCGGTGCCAATCGCGCACTTGAAAAAAGTTTCAAGACGGTTACCGACGAGCTCTACGCCAAATTGCAGGACGGCTGGTCGGGCAATCTGGTCGCCAAAGAAAAGCTGGTAGAAACCGCAGAAGCGATGCTGGAAAGCGAAGAGCCGCTAGAAGCTCGGCTCAATAGTGCAAAGCGTTTGCAGCAGCAGTGGAAAGACGCAGGACCTGTTCCGCGTGGGCCCGATCAGAAATTATGGAAACGCTTTCGCGCCGCCTGCGACGCCCTGTTCAATACGCGAGATGAAGAGCGCAATCAGGCTCAAGCAGAGAGTGCCGCTCAACAAACGGCTGCAAAGACGAGACTTACCGAGTTTGCCACGCTTCTAGAAGCAACCGCCGCAGCCGATGTCGACCGCAGCCAGCTTGCCGCGATGAAACATGATCTGGAGGAATTCGACAATCTCGATCGTTCCGTCATCCGGCAAGCTCGCGATCTGGAAGACCAGTTCAACGCAAAACTCAAAACCAAAGCCTCTGCCAAGAAACAGGCGAGCCTAACCGCGCTGAAAGAACTCGATGTGCTTGCAGCAGCGGCCGAAGCAGCGGGCAATGAACTGCCAGCGCAAGTGCTGGAAGGCGACAAAGTGTTTGCCAGCAGGCAAGCACCCGCCAAAAACGCCCACCTCGATCTGGTCATCGAAGCCGAGATCCAGGCAGGTATTGAGTCGCCAGCCAGTGACGGACAACGCCGCCTCGAACTACAGGTGCAGTGGCTAAATGCCGGTATGAACAGTGGCGCGCGAAAGTCGAGCGACGCACTCGAGCTAGCACGGCGCTGGTGTGAACTGACTGCCAGCAGTGACAGCGACTCTCGGCGCGAACGTCTATTTGCAGCCGCAAACGCTCTGCTCTAGGCATAGCCCGGCCAGCTACTCGCTGCCGGGTAAAAACACGCTCACCCGTGCGCCACCCAGCGCACTTTCACCCAGTTGTAACTCTCCGCCGTAGAGCGATACCAGCTCTACCACCATCGACAGACCAATGCCCTGCCCTTGCAACGCAGTATCACCTCGCTCGCCGCGCGCTAACACCTGCTGCTGCTGCTCGGGAGGAATGCCGGGGCCATCGTCGTCAAGCTGCACCAGCACGCCCGCCTGCGCGTGGGGCAACACCTGTACCTGTACCCGCGATCGGGTGTATTTGAACGCGTTCTCCAACAGGTTGCCCAGAATCTCCATCAGGTCACGCTCGTCGCCACGAAACTTAAGCTCCTGGGAACCCACTATGTCCACCTGCAACGCCTTGTCACGATACGCCGTACGCAGTGCCCGACCGAGCCGTTCGACAACCTGGCGTACGCCCGTGAGATGGCCGACCACAACGGGACCGCTCGACACCGCACGCGACAGCTGATGAGCGACCGTTGTTTCCATTCGATCCAGCTGATCACGTAACAACACGCGATCCACATCGTGGGAATCAATCTGCAGAGGCTCATCGTCAGCCTCATTAAGTTCTGCCTTTTCTTCCCGAAGCGCGTTGCGAATAACAGCCAATGGCGTTTTTAAACTATGCGCCAGGTCATCGAGTGCATTGCGATGCCGCGCCCGACTGGCCGTTTCGTGCTCAATAAAGCGATCGAGATTATTCGCGAGCCCGGTTAACTCATGGGGGTAGTCGCCGCTGAGCGCAGTGCGTTTGCCGGCCTCCAACTCCAGCACCTCGTCTGCCATCACGCGTACCGGCCGCAGACCTACGCGGACGGCTACCACTTGAACCAGCATAACCAGCGCTGCCACTCCCAGCAGACCTAGCCACAGGTTGCGCCGAAACTCTCTGACCTGGACCTGAAACGGGCCCGTATCGGCGGCGGCGCGAAACAGCAATTCGACCTCTTCACCCCGTTCCTCCCAAATCACTGCGTAGGTGAGAAAGAAACGGCTAATGCCCACGTCACGCCCATCAAGAAAACGAAAATCGCCTGGTGCTAAATTACCTGGCGCGAGGGCAAAATCGACATCTGACAAGCGCGCAGAGCGCGACCGCCAGAACACCTCACCATCAACCGTCTGCACGAGCGCATAAAGCCCTGATTCGGGCTGAGAGAGACCACCCAGAGTCGCGATCTCTGGTAAAAACAGACCGCTATCCACCTCTTCGACCGCGCCCATTACGGAATAAATGACGAGCTCCAGTTGCTCTTCGGCAGCGACGATATTGCTGGCACGAAACGATGCATCAAGCACCACGCCGGTTAATCCAAGCGAGGCACCCAGCACTAAAAGCGTCAGGATGAGCAGTCGGCTTTGCAGACCCAGCTGTTTCAAGAGTGTCGGCTCAGGCGCTCTCACCGGCGAAGCGGTAGCCTTGTCCTCGCACTGTGCGAATCGGCTTGCGCGAACCATCTGGGTCGACTTTTTTACGCAAGCGACCAACAAATACCTCAATGACGTTGGAATCGCGATCAAAATCTTGGTCGTACAGATGGTCGGTCAGTTCAGTTTTCGACACGACGCGATCGCCATTGATCATTAAGTACTCAAGAACCTTGTACTCAAAGGCAGTGAGCTCAACCAGTGCATCAGCAACACGCACTTCTTTCTTTGCCGAATCGAGTTGCAAATCACCCGACGTCAGCACCGGTGATGCGTGCCCGGCGGCGCGACGCAGCAGCGCATTGATACGCGCGGCAAGCTCTTCCATGTGGAAAGGTTTAGTCAGATAGTCATCAGCCCCAGCCTCGAGCCCACGCACCTTGTCTTGCCAATGACTGCGGGCAGTGAGAATAAGTACGGGAAACGAACGATCTTCCGCACGCAGCGTTTCAATCACCGCAACACCGTCAATCTTGGGCAAGCCCAGATCAACAACCGCCGCGTCGTACTGATATTCGCGCCCGTAATACAGCGCCTCTTCACCGTCACAGGCCTCATCAACCACATAACCTTCGCCCTTCAGAAAGATGGTCAATTGGTCGCGCAAGGCTTGTTCGTCTTCTACTACGAGAATTCGCATGATGGGTGCTCTCAGCGATCGCCGATAGTTCGCACGGCTGGGTTGGACGGGGCTGCGTCGTTCGCGTTACCGCTATCGACATAAACCGTTTTAACACGACCACCGGCGACCAGAACACGGACGCGATAGCCTAGTGCATCGCCTCGCCGAGACGGGCTCACGGACAGTACACGCCCGCCATGGAGACGCCGCACGCGAGCAGCCGCCTGTGCGGCACTCACGTTAGGTTGGGCTGCAAAAGAGCTGGACGACGAATCGATCGCCTGACTCTGAGAGTTACGGGGGTTACGGGGCTTCTGGGGATTGTCGATCCAATCGTCAGGATCTGCAAAGCCAGGCGCACAGAGGCCAACCACTAACAGCACTACCGCCACCCTCAGGGGCAATCGCTGGAGCAGCGCTCCGTTGCTAGTCAATTTTCGAGTGAAATGGCCCATGGCTCTGCTGATTGTAACCCATCATTAATGGCACTGGGTGCTATGAAGATACAGGGTTCACCCGCACCCGCACGTCCAGATAGCGCCCGGGGTCCTCATCCAGCACCGCAGTGTAGGTTTCGCCAGCATATACGTAGGTCACGTCATAACCGCTGATCTGCTGCTCAGTGCGATAGTCGGTTTCTTCCCGGCAAACCCGTTCTGTGCGATAGCTCACAGTGCGATCCTGATAGCGCTCGTTGTCAACGGAACGCTGCTGATTACGCCGTGAGATATCGCCGCCAATTGTGCCGCCCAGAATGGCGCCAACGGCGGTGCCAATTCTCTTGTTTGTTTTACCGCGCCCCACCGAGTGGCCCAAAGCGCCACCAATGATCGCGCCAACAACGCCAGGTGTCCGGGAGCGACTGGAGCGGCTGTCATATCTGTTGTCATAACGCGTATCGTGACCAGCTGACTGCCAGCCTGTTTGACGAACCCGCTCATCGCGGCAGACCTCTCGTGGAATAGCGACCTCAATCGTGCGATAGATCGGCTGGGAGCCAATCACTTCAGCCCGCGCCGGGCCACGGTGAACACCATTGGCAAACCCAGGCAGGCTCAACGACGCCGCAAGCGTTACACCCAGCAAAGCTCTGGCACCACGCTTGCGCCGATTTTGACGGGGTGATGCCAAAATGGGTGATGTTTGATCGGACTGTTGGATTCTTGTTTTCATGTCACTACTCCTTACTGGGGTTGCGGGCCGTACCTGATTCCAGCGTTGGCGCCGCGCTACTCACAGCCTCAATGTTGGTCTGCAGAGGCTGAATGTGGCTCCACAGTAGGCAGCGGCGACTGAACCCTGTATGAATACGCTCAGGGAACGAAGCGGCAATACCGAGTTCAAAGGTTCTGCACGGCCTATGACAACCCCGAGCTCCGGCAACCGACTATTTACCCAACAAACTGGCCCTAAAACACAGGGCCTATAACGCTGACCCGACAACCCCGACTGGTCCCAAGTTTCAGGATTCTTGATTGATGCACCTCACGATACTTTTTAACAGCTTCTCCAGCGCCTCTCGCCATGCGTCGCCAGCTCTAGCGACCCCAATAAGAGCACAGCGACGCCTGCCTCTGGCCAGCGTGTTGCTGACCCTGCTTATCAGCGCTTGCGCAAACGATCCGACGACATCGACGGCCACCAGCAACAGCGAACCGGCATCGAGCAACTCCTCGCAGATAGTCACCAGCCCCAACGACGATCGAGAATACCGCTACCTCACCTTACAAAACGGTGTTCGAGTATTGCTGGTCGCTGATGAGACAACCGACAAGTCAGCCGCCGCGCTCGCGGTTTTGCGCGGCAGCTATGACGAGCCGGCCCAGCGGCCGGGACTTGCGCATTTCTTAGAGCACATGCTGTTTATTGGTACCGAAAAATATCCAGAGCTCGACGGCTATCAAGGTTTCCTGGCGACCCAAGGTGGCAGCAGCAACGCCTACACATCAGGCGATCACACTAACTATTTCTTTGATGTGCGCCCCGAAGCACTCGACGAAGCACTCGACCGTTTTGCACAATTTTTTGTTGCGCCTCTGCTCGACCCAAACTACGTCGACCGCGAAAAGAAAGCGGTACACAGTGAATATCAGCTACAACTAAAAGACGATGGTTGGCGCGGTTTTGCAGTACAAAAGAAAAGCATGAACCCCGCACACCCAGGCACCCGCTTTAACATCGGCAGCCTAGACACGCTCGATGGCGATGTGCAATCTGACTTGCTGAAGTTTTTCAAGGAAAACTATTCTGCTGATCAAATGACGCTCGTGGTGCTGGGACGCAACACGCTCGATGAGCTCGAGACCATGGTGACCGGAAAATTCAGCGCCATAAGCAACCACAATATCGGTCCTCGAAAAGCCTTGCCACAGGTAGTGAAACGAGAATTGCTACCCATCGAAGTACGGCACAAAACACTGAAAGACACCCAATCACTGAGCTATAACTTCCCAGTACCTAGCCTAAAGCCCCATGCCGCGACCAAGCCAGGCATCTTCATCTCTAACCTGCTGGGTCATGAAGGCAAAGGCAGTCTCTACAATTACCTGCGAGAGCTCGGCCTGGTGGAATCACTGGGCGCATCAGCACAGCGATTCGATGATGACAATTCGTTTATCAGTATCGATATCGAACTAACTGATGATGGCGCAAAGCAGATTCCGACAATCACTGAAGCTCTATTCGACTATGTTGAACTGATCAAGGCCAGTGGGGTTGAGCGCTGGCGCTATGACGAACAGGCTGCCCTCGCCCAGCTCGCTTTTCGTTTCCGCGAGAAGGGCTCAGCAACAGGCTTGGTCTATTCGCTTGCCCCTCTCATGGCTCAATACCCTCCTTCGCAGCTCCTCACCGGGCCATTGCTTATGCAGACATGGGATGCAGAGCTCATTGAGTCGTACTTGAATCAGCTGAATCCAGACAACGTTGCCATTACCCGAGCGGCTAACAACCTCGAAACCGATCGAACCGAAGAATGGTTTGACGTGCCCTACGCGCTGGAAACCACGGTCGTTAAATTTAACGAAGACACCAACCCCGCACTGCGCCTACCGCAGGCCAACCCCTTTGTCCCCAAGCGTCTTGACCTAGAGCAAGGCGGTAAGGCTGACCCGGTATTGGCCGTAGACGAACCAGGCATTGAACTTTGGCTGGCACCAGATACCGAGTTTGGTACGCCGCGCTCCAGCATGTTCTTACAGATTGCCAGACCGGGCGGCAATACAACCGCTGCCGACGCGGCCACTTCGCGCATCTATGCCCGCCTTGTGCAAGATACGCTCAACGCCAGCATGTACTCCGCGCAGCTCGCCGGATTGGGCTACGGTATTGGTAGCTCAGGTAGCGGCTTCAGCATCAATGTGGCGGGCTACAGCGACAAGCAACAGCTGTTACTCGATCGGGTTCTGGAAGAGTTTGTCGGTCTGCAAATCGATCCGGAGCGCTTTGCACTGGTCCAACAAGAAATGCTGACTGACTGGCGCAACTTCAGTTCAGAACGGCCCTACACTCAGGCTTGGACTGCTCTGCGCGTTAGAGTTAACAGCCAGCAGTTTGCACCAGAAGAATTGGCCAAAGGGCTCGAGAGTCTTACACCAGCAACGCTCACGGCCTGGCGCGACAACGCACTGAGTAAAGTCGGTGTTCGCGGACTATTACATGGCAATGTCAGCAAAAGCCGGGTAACTGCACTGCAACGCTCGCTACGCAGCCGACTACCTTTATCCGCCGTTGCGCCAACGACACCAACGATTTTGCCTCTGTCAGGCCCCGGTGATTCGGTCGTTAACGTTGACCACGACGACTCCGCAACCGTTCTTTATGTTCAGGGTGATAGTGAATCTGAAGCCGAACAGGCACGCTTTGGCTTACTCAGCCAGCTCGTTCGCTCACCGTACTTCACGGCACTGCGTACCGAACAACAGCTGGGGTACGTTGTTGCCGCGGCTAACGGTCGCATGCACAAAACGCCTGGTCTGGTGTTTGTTGTGCAATCGCCCGTTGCATCATCCAGCGCTGTTCGCCAAGCCACTATCGACTTTGTCGACGGTTATGCAAACGTGATCGCCAACATGCCTGCCGTAGACTTCGCGGCCGCAAAAACCGGTTACCTCAGCGCACTACGTGAGAAGGATAAAAACCAGCACGGCCGAGCGCAACGCTACTGGGGCGACCTGCTGTTTGACATCAAAACCTTCGACGGTCGAGAACGGATCGCTGCAGAAGTAGAAAAGCTCGACCAGGCGACCATGCAGCAAGCCGTAAAAATGCTACAAAGCAAACTGACAAACGCCTATTACCAGGTTTCGAGCCCCGGCAAATTTAAAGAGGAAGTTTAAAGAAGAAAGCTAAGCGTCGGGTACCCGATAATTTAGATCTCGAGAAAACGGCGGTAGTGAGTCAAGCAAGGTTTGGCCGTAACGCTTGGTCACCAGCCGCTTGTCGAGGCAGGTGATCAGGCCATGGTCGCCTTCATGACGAATCAACCGCCCGCACGACTGCACCAGCCGAATGATGGCGTCAGGTACTGAGATATCCATGAACGCATTGCGTCCTTGGGACTCTACCCACTCGGCTAATGCCTGATCCAGCGGATCGTCGGGCACCGAGAACGGCAACTTCACCAATATGACGTGTCGGCAGTAGTCATCCGGTAGATCCACGCCCTCGGCAAAACTCGCAACCCCGGCCAAATAGGCAGACTCCCCGGCTTCAACACTTGCGCGGTGCTCGTTCATCAACTTCTGCTTGCTGCCAGAACCCTGCCAACGAATAGAGTCAGACAAATCGATGGGCAACAGCGCCCGAACTTCTTTCAATTGGCGCCAGGACGTAAACAACACCAGTGCGCTGGTACGTTCAGCAAGCAGCCCCGGCAGCAAATCAGCAACTTCCTGCGAATGCCCTGCAAAATCGCGCGGTTCGGTTTGCATTTCTGGGACCCGAAACGAGGCGATACGGGCGTAATCAAACGGACTGGGAATACGCTGCGCCGTGCAGTCTGCAGGTAACCCCGCACGCTCAAGAAAACTGGTGAAGTTACCCGCCATGGTCAGCGTCGCTGAGGTACAGATCGCAGCCCCAGCCACACTCCACAGTGAATCCATCAGCAGATCACCGGGCAACAACGGCGCACTGATCAATTCAAAGTCTTCGTACTGCTGATTGATCCAGCGAGCGTGGTCGGGCGCACTGGCTCTATCGGGCGTGTCGTTCACGGTGCTGGACTTGGCGTAATCACGAATCAATCCCACAATAGACTCGGCGCGCGCCTGAAACTGGCCAACCGCTCCAAGCCAATCTTCGGCCTCAAACGCATTGCTCCACTGACGATCACCATCCAGCACCTCTTGCAGCATGTCGCGCACATCTTCCAGTGCATTATCTATCGACTCAGCCCCCGGGATCGCCTCGGCTGCCACCGCCATGAGGTCGGGTGGCACTTCGCCGTAAGCAAACCGATAGGTCAACAATTCATCGTCGCGAGTTTCAAAGGGCAGTTCGGCCACAAGGTCTGACAGACGCTGCAGCACCTCGGAAAAAGTGACGCAGTCTGCAGCAAGGTTTTGCGCGATAGGCTCGAGTTCAGCTGGCCGACCAAATCGCTGGGTAAGTGTGGCGACGCCCGACGAGACTGAATCTAACCACTGCAACGTGCTACGCAGACGCAATCGATGCGTGAAGTGCTGTTGGGTTTTGCCCGGTAGATGATGAGCCTCATCGATCACGTAAATACACTCATCGGGAGCAGGCAATACCGCACCGCCACCCAGGCTCAGATCTGCCAACAGCAGGTCGTGGTTAACAACGATAACGTCAGCACCTTCCAGCTCGCCACGTGCTTTAAAAAACGGGCATTGCTTGAAATAGCTACAACGATTGTTGCTGCACCCCCGGTGATCTGTTGTGACCGGGCGCCAGAGCTCGTTCTCGATCCCATCCTCCCAGGAATCAATTTCGCCATCCCAGTGACCGGCACCAAACTCGCTGAGCATCTGTTCGTAGAGCGCACGCCCTTCTTCGTCTACTGAGTCAAAGGTCGGAATCAGCTGTTGCTGGGAATCACCACGCAGATTGTCATCCAGCCGCTTCAGACAGACATACCGCGCCCGCCCTTTGGCCAGAGCAAAGTTAAAACGTACACCGGCGTTGTTCTGCAGGTCGGGTAGGTCCCGCAGCACCACCTGTTCTTGCAGAGCAACCGTTGCGGTTGAAATAACGACGTTCTTGCCCGAAGCCTTGCCGATCGGGATAGCTGCTAAGGCATAGGCTGCCGTCTTGCCGGTGCCCGTGCCAGCCTCAATAGCAGCCACTCGGAGCTTCGGCCCAGACAGGGTACGAGCGACTGTGGCTATCATTTCACGCTGACCGCGGCGCGCGCGAAATTTCCGAGCACCCAGCCAATTGCGGTAACCCTCCTGAATTTCTGCCTTTACGTCGTCACTAAGTACAATGTCTGCCATGGAACCTGCGGTTTGACCGGGTACACAACACGCCATGCTGTCCCAGCCGGGCTACAATGGTGTTGTTGTTTAGGGGGGGGCGAGTGTAGACCATGCCCCGACAACGCAATAGACCCGCCACCCGTGGATTGTCCAGAGGATTACGATGACGCACCGAACCATACCCACCACACTTGGGCCAAGGGCGCACGCCGGCGCAGAACCTACGCAAACCGCCGCTCAGCGCCCAGTGCAGAACGGCTTAGGACAGAAAGTTTGGAGCGCCCTGGTCTTGAGCACAGGGCTGATCTTTACCAGTGCTGGCGCTGGGGCAGCACAAAACGCTGCAGAGAAGAATCTCGGTAAGCTCCTACTGCCACCCGGTTTCGATATTGCGCTGGTCACTACCGCCGTGCCTAACGCCCGACAGATGGCCCTGTCAGACTCCGGCGTGCTCTATGTCGGCACCCGCAAGGCCGGCAACGTTTATGCCGTAACTGGCTGGCAAGAGTCAAAGGACCCAACCGGGTTTTCGGCCCCAATAAAAGTTCGCACGATTGCGAGCGGTCTGAGCATGCCCAGCGGCCTCGCCTGGCACGACGGCAGCCTGTTTGTCGGCGCTCTCGACCGGGTGTTGCGCTGGGACAACATCGACGACCACCTCGACCTGCCCGGCGACCCAGAGGTTATCAACGACACCCTGCCCGACAAACAACACCACGGCTGGAAGTACTTAAGCATCGGTCCAGACAATGCGCTTTATGTTCCCGTCGGTGCACCCTGCAACATTTGCCTGTCCAAAGACCCTCGCTTCGCCTCAATACTACGTATGGATCCCAAAACCGGCGAAACCAGCATTTACGCGGCTGGCGTGCGCAATACCGTGGGCATGGCCTGGCACCCTGACTCCCAGCAGATGTACTTCAGCGACAATGGTCGTGACAGGCTAGGCGAAGACGTTCCAGCCGAAGAGATCAATCGCGTCACCACGGCTGGCGCGCACTACGGCTACCCGTACATCCATGCCGGCAGCATTCCCGATCCCGAGTTTGGTGAGGGCCACAAGCCAGAAGACTATCAACCTCCTCTGCTGCAAATTCAGGCTCACTCAGCAGCACTTGGGCTCGATTTTTACACAGCAAAAGGTGAACAGGCATTTCCAGAGCGCTACAAAAATGCGTTGTTCATCGCTGAGCACGGATCCTGGAACCGCAAAGAAAAGGTGGGTTATCGGATAAGCGTGATGTTTGAAACTGCCAAGGGTCCCCAATATGCGCCCTTCATCACTGGCTGGCTGCAAGAGCAAGCCAACTGGGGGCGTCCAAGTGATGTACTCATGACACCCGAAGGTGATCTGCTGATTTCAGATGATCAAACCGGCAGCATTTATCGCGTGAGCTATGCCACTGGAGGGTTTGGGGCTTTGGGTGGGGAATAGCCCCATACCTTCAAGCAACCATCTCGCAGCGATACGCTTTCACTAAAAAAAGAAAAACCGCCGCTTCCGCTCAAACTTCTTCCGGCAGCCTTGCAACTGCGCGGCGTACTTCGTCGCGCGCTGGGCAACCAAGTTCGCGTACTGCTGAACTTCGGGCTTACGCCGGTAGGAGCCTTTCGCATAACCACCAAAACCTTCGTGGTACGCAAGGTACAGTCGCTCTGCATCGTTAAGTGGAATATTGAGTTGCTTGTGCGAGGTACTGTTGTACCAACCCACAAAATCCACCGCATCCGCAAAGTCATTGCGATCAGCAAAGGGGCTGCGGGTGGCTTTTTGATAGCGCTTCCAGGTTCCGTCCGTTGCCTGTGCATAGCCATAAGCGCTGGACGGCCGCTTCCAGGGCACCAACCCAAGCAACTTGGTACGCGGCGGGCGGGCGCGGGAGTCAAAACTCGATTCCCGCTGCACAAAAGCCATTTGCACGGGAATTGGCACTCCCCAGCGTTTCTCGCTTTTAGCAGCCGCCTTGAACCACTTCGGCTGCTCGGCAAAGATCGAACACAGATTGTCTTGCCGTTTTGGCGGGGTGGTGGCGCAACTGCTACCAAGCAGCAGCGCAAACAGTACGATCACGCCCAGCAGGTGATCTAGCCGCTGATGACGACCGGGCAAGGTTCGCCTAGCGCCACTAAGCCACCTGCGCCTAAGCATTATTCTGAGTCGCAAAAAACTCGATCATCGCGGCCTCATCCATAACAGCAATACCCAGCTCTTCGGCTTTCTTCAATTTGCTACCCGCTCCTGGGCCAGCAACAACCTGGGTGGTTTTCTTTGATACCGATCCGGCCACCTTTGCGCCCAGTGCCTGCAGTCGAGCTTTGGCTTCGTTGCGCTTCATCGCTTCGAGCGTACCGGTTAGCACCCAGGTTTGACCCGCGAGTGGCGCACTGTCACTCGCAGTCGCCTGATCGTCTATCTCTGGCCAGTTAATGCCACGCGCAAGCAACGCATCAACAAGGGCAGAACTTTGCTCGTCATTGAAATAATCGACAATCCGACGAGCCACAATCGGGCCAACGTCATCCACTTCTTCAAGCTGCTCAACACTTGCGTTGCGAATCATTGGCAAAAGCAAAAAGTGTTGAGCAAGTGCCCGCGCCGTCGCCTCGCCAACTTCGCGAATGCCCAGGGAATACAAAAACCGCGGCAAGGTAGTGGTTTTACTCTTTTCGAGAGCACGCACGACGTTGGTAGCCGACTTCTCCCCCATTCGCGGCAGCGTCGAAATTTGCTCGGCCGTCACGTCAAACAGGTCTGCAGGGTTGGCAATAAGTTGCTCCGCGAGCAGCAGCTCAACCAGCTTGTCACCAAGTCCTTCAACATCAAAAGCAAGACGTGACGAAAAGTGCCGAATACGTTCTTTTTGCTGGTCAGGGCAGCCAAAGTTTGGACAGCGCACAACAACTTCTTCTTCATCGTGCTCCAGCACGCTATTGCAGCAGGGACAGGTGGTGGGTGCCTCAATAGGGCGCGCGCCCTCGACTCGCTTCGCTAAAACAACCTGCGCAACCTGCGGTATAACATCACCTGCCCGTCGCACCACCACAGTATCAGCACGGCGTAAATCCAACCGTGCGATCTCATCCATATTGTGCAACGTTGCGTTACTCACAGTGACGCCACCAACAAATACAGGCTCCAATCGAGCCACCGGCGTTACCGCACCAGTACGACCTACCTGATATTCGACGTCATGCACGATGGTTGTCGCTTCTTCAGCCGGGTATTTGTAAGCCACGGCCCAACGCGGACGGCGTGTGACGTTACCCAGACGACGCTGCAGGTCGAGCCGGTTAACCTTGATAACTGCGCCATCAATCTCGTAACCCAGTGTTGCGCGACGCTCAAGTAATGCCTCGATGTAGGCCGCACAACCCGCGCGACCAGTGACCAATGACGTTGCCGGATTGGTTCGCAGCCCCCAGGATTTGAAGGCCTCCAATACATCCCAATGCGCTTCAGGCTGCCAGTCGCCAGTGACTCCTGCGCTGTAGCAAAACATAGACAGCGGGCGTACCGCTGTCAGTCGAGAATCGAGTTGCCGCAGGCTGCCAGCGGCTCCATTGCGTGGGTTCACTAACGTTTTTTCACCTTTTTCCCGCGCTGCCTCGTTGAAGACGGCAAAGCCTAAAGAAGGCATATAGATCTCTCCACGCACTTCTATCTTTGCGGGAATACGCTCGCCACGCAGCAACAAAGGAATCGCACCGATAGTGCGCACATTGGCACTGATGTCTTCACCGGTCTCGCCGTCACCGCGCGTTGCACCGCGCACCAGCACCCCGTTCTCATACAACAAACTAACCGCAACCCCATCGATCTTAGGCTCGCAAGTGAACTCGAGATTTTTAAAATCAGCATAGCCCAGACGATCCCCAACCCGCTCCAACCAGTCATCAAACTCCTCAAGCGTCGAGCACTTGTTGAGTGACAGCATGGCAAGTTCATGTTTTACCGAGTCAAACGCGTCAAGCGGAGCCGCTCCGACGCGTTGGCTGGGCGAGTTCGGGGTCAGAAGTTCAGGATGTTCTGTTTCTAAGAGCAGCAGGCGATCCATGAGCCCGTCGAATTCAGCATCACTGATTTCGGGCGCATCGAGGACATGGTAGCTGTGCAAATGCTGGTCGAGCTCGCGGCGCAACTGCGTAACTTCAGCGGCTACAGGTGAGGTCGAGGATGGTGGGGGCACGCGGGTCATGGCAATAGCTTAGCTTGCAGTTGCCACGAGAAGAAGCAGGATATTAGTGAAAGTTAAACGCGGTCGGGGGCAGAATAAATTCCACCCCCAACAGCCCTATACCAACGCCCTTTTTGCCATCTGCCGTCGGGAAAACTCAGCGACACGCTGACGGTAATGCTCGGTACTCTGCCGTGTCAGACGATTGAACTGCTCATCGCAAACTTCAGCGTCAAGCTGGCGAGCCAGCTTGTCGGCAACCGTCAGCATATCGGTAAACACCTTGGTCGGCTGACCGGGGCCGGGTAACTGCATAAACAGACACAAACCCTTAATTTGCATCGCATCCATAGTCCGCAAATCAAAGTAACCCGGCTCTGTGAGACTGGCAATGCTGTACTGACTGGCTTTAGTGACCGGATCGATGCGGTGAAAGATATTCATATCACCAAATTTGATGCCATTACGCAGGAACAGCTCTAGAACATCTCCCCCTTGGAACGCTGAGGTTTTCGCAATGACATTCAGCACGACCAGTTCTTCACCACCGCCCGCACCCGCCTCTGCGGTGTGCTCACGAGCCCCACGGCTCTTGTTTGCTCTAACGGGCTCGTCCTGGGCAAAGGCCAGCTGTGGTTGCTCTGGCGCCTCAAGGGCTTTACGTGTTTCTGCACGTATCCGCTTCTCGCGATCCAGACGCTCGATACGCCCAGCCTCTGCTTGCTGTTGCTCTCGCTGCTTAGCCTGTTCTGCGATACGGGCCTCTTCAAGCTTTGCCGCCGCTTGCGCTTCTTTTGCGGCCTGCTCCTGAGCGAGACGAGCTTGCTCTAGTGCGCGGGCCTCGACAGCTCGAGCTTCTGCTTCTGCTGCCTGAGCACGACGCAGACGACTTTTCTCAGCAACCAACGCAAGCTCTTCGGCCCGTTCTTCGGCCTTTGCACGCGCTGCAGCCTGCGCCTCTTCTTCCGCCCGTTCTTGAGCACGAACCTTAGCCAGTTCCTGTACAGCTAGTTCTTGCGCCGCCACCTCTTCAGGTAGAGGGGGCTCAAACTGCTTTCGCGGCAAAGGCTGGTCTTGTGTGGCGATTAATTTCTTGCGCGGTTGCGGTGCAGAAACCTCACTCGCGCGCTCGTCCCGCGGCGTGAGAGTCGCATCGACCAAGAGTGGTGCTGCTTGCGCACTCGCGCTCTCATCTAACTCCGCGGCAACGCGTGCCGCATAGCGCTCCTCAAGACCAACTCCGTTGTCATCAACAGCAAGGTCCAGTGAGGTCTGTTCAGGTTCGTAGCCCGCATCAAAGTTACCCTCATCAGGTGCTATACCTTGACTGGCAGCAGACGCATCAAACGCACCTTCCTGCGCAAATGCAGCCACCTCATCCAGCGGCAAGTCGATCAGCGCATCCTCATCGCTGACCACCTGACGATCTTTCATTCGCAGCGCTTCAAAACCAACGGTCGGAGTAACACGAGCACCACCATTAGGCAGTTCTCCGCGCAACAGGACCATTTCGTCCAAGTCATCCTGGGGAATATCTGCCTCGATTTCCATGCGCACATCGTTTTTGCGCGCACGGTAAGCGGTCCAGAATCCATGACAGATAACTGCAACAATCAGCACAGTGCCAACCAGCAGTATCCAGCTCTTAATATCCATCTCAACTCTCCTCAGGCACAGAGAATGCTTCGTCTTTACGCAGCAAAAACGTTTCGAACGCGCTCAAAACCTGGCCGTTTTATAACCAGTAAAGCGTTCTAAACTGCTGCTAGTTCTGCTGCCTCCTCGACATCTACAGAAACCAGACGAGACACTCCTGCCTCATGCTGTGTGACACCCATGAGATGATCGGCCATCTCCATGGTGAGTTTGTTGTGAGTAATCACTACAAACTGCACTTCGGCCGACATCTCTTTGATCAGGTCGGCAAATCGCACGACGTTGGAATCGTCCAACGGAGCATCAACCTCATCGAGCAGACAAACTGGCGATGGGTTGAGTTGAAAAATTGCAAAGATCAGCGCGATTGCCGTCAACGCCTTCTCTCCACCTGATAACAGGTGAACAGACGCGTTACGTTTACCCGGCGGTCTCGCCATAAGCGAAACCCCGGTATCGAGCAGATCCTCCCCGGTAAGTTCTAAACTGGCGTGTCCACCGCCAAATACTTTCGGAAACAGCACGCCGAGTCGTTTATCGACTTCTTCGAAGGTTTCTTTGAACCTAATGCGTGTTTCCTTATCGATTTTGCGAATAGCGTTTTGCAACGTAGCAAGCGCCTCTTCCAGATCCGCAAACTGGGCGTCCAGGTAAGTCTTACGCTCACTCTGGCTTTCGAATTCATCAATGGCCGCCAGATTGATCGGACCAAGCCGATTAATCCTGCGCTCCATCTTATCCAATGCCTCGGTCCACGCCTTATCAGACGCCTCCTCTGGCAATGTTTCTTTTACCGCGTCAAATTCAAGGCCCGTGGTGCCCAACTGCTCACGCAGTGTCTCGGCTTTCACGGTCAGACCCTGACGATCTACGCGGGCTTGCTCTAACTTGCCGCGCAAGGCCTCAAGCGCGGACTCAAATGTCCCGCGATGTTCCTCTTGCGAACGGATATCACGATCCACCTGTTCAAGCGCACCGCGCAACTCTGAAAGGCTGGATTCAGAAGTCAGTCGCTCAGCCAACAAGCCTTCTAATTGCTCTTGCAGTTCTGGCAGGGGCTGTTGTGAACTTTCGATGCCGTCAGTAATGGCTTTGCGACGCTCGACCAGCTCTTCTGTCTGGGCAACCAGTCGATCGCGAGCCGTACGCGCCGCTGACAAATGCGATGTCGCGTTCTGTAACTCAGAGTTGATCTGGTGAAATCGATCTTGGGCTGCACGCGCAGCACTACGTGCTTCTTCGAGACGAACGCTATTAGAGTCGCGCTCTTCCAGCATAACCAGGCGACGCTCAGTTTGCGCCTCACGAATGGTCTCGGCTTCGCCCAAGCGCCCACGGGCCTCGGTCAGCACAAGCGACTCAGTCGCCACCTGGGCTTCTATATCGGTACGCTCCTTGATAAGCCGTTCGCGTCGCGATTCAGCTTCTTCAATGCGCACCTGTTTAACACCAAGGTCTGCGCGCAATTGCCCTAACTCACGATCCAGTTCACCAGAACGTTGCTGTAGCGCGTCACGGGTGGTCTCCGAATCCTGAATCGATATTTTCGTTTCAGCAACGCTATCCTGCAAATCAGCAAGGCGTTGCTCTGCTTCTTCCAGTGCGATCGATAGGGTCTCGATTTGTTGCGCACGCTGAATAATGCCTGTCTCGTTTTCTTCACCGCGAATCGCTCGTACCCAATCACGGCCAAACCACAGCCCGTCACGGGTCACGATGCTCTCAAAGTTGGCAAGTGATTCACGCTGGGCCAGTGCCACAGATACCGACTCGGCTGCGTAAACGCCATCAATCAACGCACCGAGGCCCAGCTCATCGCCACGCACGAGTGTTGCAAGCAGCGGCAGCGCACCGTCGGTAGTCGCCTGAGTGCGGCCCTCAAAAAGCGTCACCGAGCCACTTGGCAATCTTGCCAGGGCGTCAGCATAACCATCAATCTGATCAACACGAATCGCCTGCAAGTCACCACCGAGCACCGCTTCGACGGCCAGCTCCCAACCGGGCACTACGCTGAGTTGCTCACCCAGACGCGCACCACCTTGCAGCGACTGTTCAGCAAGCCAAGTCTGCACATCAGTGTTGTGTTCACCAAGCGCTGCCTTTTGCAGTGCCTCTGTGGACGTTAGCTCGTGACGCAGGTCATTGACGACGGTACGACTGTCTTCAAGCGAACGTTCGGCCTGAGATAAGGCTTCGCGACCAGCGGAGAGAGCTTCCAGCGCCTCGGCTACTTCGCCTTGAATCGCCTGCTGCTGGGCTTCGGTTTGTTCGATCTGCTCGGTGAGCGATGCGACGTCACTTGTCACTTCCGATTCTGTATCTGCAGCGGCTTCCATCTGCAATTGTTGCATCCGCCCCCGCAGACGCTGCAATAAATTTTCAACGTGATCAATACGCGCGGCCTGCACTTGGGCTGCCTGTTCCGCTTGGGCAGATTGCGAGCTGAACTCGTCCCAACCGCTTTGCCAGGCCTGTACTTCAGTTTCTACTTCGCCCAGCGCTGAACGTTGAGATTCATCACCGTCACGAGCCTCGTCGAGCTGCGGCGATAGTGTGGCCAGCGTCTCTTCATACTCGTTAATGCGGGTATCATCCATCTCGAGCTGGCGCCGCGCTTCACCGTCGCGGGTACTCACCGTATCGAGATCAAGCTCCAACTGGGCCACGCGCTGCTGGTTGTATTTAACCGCCTCTTCAATGCGGTTAATGTCAGAGCCAAACTTGTAAAACTGCGACTGCACAGAATTCATCGCTTCACTGCGCTCGGTGTATTCCAAGCGCGACTTTTCAATTTTGGTTTCTTCGCCCTGTATCTGCGCAAGCTTCTCGGCGCGTTGATTCTCGAGCTCGGTAATGGCTTTTTCTCGGTCTTCGAGATCGCCATCTACACCAATCAAGCGCAGGGTGTAGAGCTGGGCGGTGAGTTCACGTTCTTCTTCTTTGAGCTCCCGATACTTGGCGGCAGCCGAAGCCTGACGATTAAGCTTCGCAAGCTGCTTCTCTAGCTCTTCGCGAATATCATTCAACCGATCGAGGTTTTCGACGGTGTGCTTAATGCGATTTTCAGTTTCGCGGCGACGCTCTTTGTACTTGGAGATACCCGCCGCTTCTTCGAGATAGACCCGCAACTCTTCGGGCTTGGCTTCGATCAGTTGGCTGATCATGCCTTGCTCGATAATCGAGTAGCTGCGCGGGCCAAAACCAGTGCCCAGGAACACGTCGAGAATGTCACGGCGACGGCACTTTTTGCCGTTGATGAAATAGCTGGACTGAGCGTCGCGAGTGACTTGGCGACGGATGGCTATTTCTGCGTAACTGGCGTATTCGCCACCAATGCGAGCGTCTGAGTTATCAAACAACAGCTCTACGGTGGCCATAGAGGTCGGTTTGCGCGCCGACGAGCCACTGAAGATCACATCTGTGATTGATTCACCGCGCAATTGCTTGGCAGAGCTTTCACCCATCACCCAGCGCACTGCGTCAATGACGTTGGATTTACCACAACCGTTGGGGCCAACAACCGCGCTCCGCGAACCTGGGAAACGAACGGTAGTAGGGTCAACGAAGGATTTGAAACCCGCTAATTTGATCTGCTTGAGGCGCATCTGATCCGGATCTGAGTCAAAAACAACCCGCTATTGCCACAGCCAGCTCTGCAAGAGACAAACTGGCGGCAAACAACAGGCCCAACCACCCCCAAAATCGACAAAATCGAACCAAGTGCGGCGCGAGCTAGTCTAAAGGGAAAGGTCCACCTGGGTAAGCCCCCTGACAATGATCAGCATAAAAAAATTCGCGGTCCGCCAAGCTTGAGAGACCGCTGCGCGCCTCAAACCTTATGGCCGCTGTCAGTGGCTAGCTCGCAGTACTCGCAAGCGTCGCATCGCGACGGAGCATGGCTGACATAACCTGCCGCACGCGCTCACCGTCGTGGTCAGCGGTTGCATCGTACAAGGCCTGGGCGCAACGTTTGGTGTCAGCCGCATCGAAGTCGGGGTTGCGGCTAGCCTGCACCATAAGGCGTCGGGCAGAGCCAGACAGTCCACGCAACAGATTACCGGTAAAATCGTTGTCGATTGACTCGGCGGGCTGCTCGAAGAAAGCTTGTCTCGCCTGCACAAGAGCAGGCAAGTCTCCTGCCTCTACGGCCTCGTTGATCAGTGTTAAGGCATGCCCCAGCGCCGCCAGCGAGTTACCTGTCGGTCGACGTGCTGAAAACTCTGCGAACAGAGTGCCCGTAACCTGCGCAATCACTTGCGAAATGCTCGCGATCTCATTGTTGTTTAGCGGCCGAACCAGCGCACCCCGGCGCGGCAGAATACTCACCATATGGCGCCCCTCGAGCACCAGTAACGCCTCCCGCACCGAACCTCGCGACACCTTAAGTTCGCCAGCGATCTTCAGTTCCTGGATGCGTTCGCTTGGCTTTAACTGGCCAAAGATGATGCGATCCGCCAGATTGCGCGCGATGCGCTCTACGGTACTGATGGGCTGTTCGCCATCTGCACCAGCCACCTGACTGGCACCCGCTGGCTGCGAGCCGCCAGTGAGCCTATCTGGATTAATGGTGTGGTTACTGCTTAAGGCGTCAGACTGAGCTCTGATTGACGACGCTGGTTGCACAGATTCTGAAGCAAATTCAATTTGAGCCACGCGTGCTGCTCCTAGTAGTTAGTTTTGTTTCCAAAAACTCAGACACGCGGCTGTGTAAAATGTTTCGTAATTTTGCATGTTTTTGACCCGAAACCTCTATTGGAGTTTTACGCCAAGATTCGCAGGGCTGGGAAAGTCCCCGCCGCCCCTCCCGCCCCACGCCCGCAGCGTCGTTCGAATCAACTGTGTGGCGGTTTTGTCGCCGGGGGCAAAAGTTCTGCACTGAGCTGAGCAGGACCACTGAGCTCCTTGAGCCGAAGGGGGGCAGAGCGCCACTGCCAGTCGCCAGGCCCAGCCTGAGGTCGCCCGGTAAGCGACAGGCGCACAACAATCTCCACTTCCTGGGCCGCAGACAGGGGGTTTGCCGGATTCATGCTGACCGCATCATCCAACCGCACTTGCTTAGGCACGCCGCCAACAGGCCGTCGGACAACAGCATAGGGTATGCCGCCGCCTACGGGCCGAGCGATAACAAACACAACCGCGTCAGCGGGTCGCTCTGCCGGCAGCGTCAATGCAACGTCGACCGTTGGCCCCGCGACACCAAGTGCCGTGCGCGCCTGCTCGAACCCTGACGCCAGCAGCTGACGCTGGCCTTCGGTTATGTTGTTCGACAATGCACTATTTAGGTACCCCACCGCTGTCGAAAAATCGTCACTGCGGAAGGCCGCCAGCGCGAGCATATTCAAGACCATCGGCTGATTTGGCTGGGTAGCAAGGACACGCGCAGCGATGCCTTTGGTCGCTTCTGAGAGTTGGCCGTTATCAGCCAGCAGCCGGGCCTGCAGCCAGTACAGATCAAGATTGGCATCCGCTCCCACCAGTTTGTGGGCCGCCTCAAAAGCCTGGGCCGATTCGCTGTAAGAACCCAGCTTCAACTCACCGATGCCTAACAAATACCAGCTACCAGCCTGATCAGGAGAGCGAGTCACATGGTCTCGCAAGCCGGCGGTCAGCGCGCGCAGCTTAGCCGCTTCAGCACTCCCCTCATTGCCGTCGAGCTCCCCGAGTGATGGCAGATTGAGAATCTCCCGAGCCTGCACCAACTGCTCGGCACCTGGCGTGCCAAGTTCAAAATAAGTCGCCAGAGAACCCACAATAACGAGCCCTAGAACCGCAAGCTTCACGCCCCATCCCGCTTCACTCCCGACCCTTGTCGAACGGCTTACCGCTGGGGTTGTCTGGTTGAGATGCCGCGTATCGTCTATGAGCTGCCGCGCCTTATCTGCCAGCAAAGCGGCCTTGGTCGCCTCATCGAGCCTAAGGTCTTCAGCCAATTCCTGCTGATAATCGGCATACAGGCCTGCGTTGTACGCCTCACGAGCAGACGCTGCCGAATCCCGCGCTCGGGCAATGTCTTGGGCGCCAACCGGATCTCCCTTTGCGGCCCCCCGCCACAATGGTAGGCAAAAGCCGATGGCAAGCACCACCAAAATTGCCACCAGAAGCCAGAACGTCATGTGTTGTTCTCTGTTGTAGAACGGTCACCCAGCGCGCTCCTATCGAGCAGGCCTTGCAGTTTCAGTGCATCGTCAGCGCTCAGTTCACTCGCCTGGGGAACCCGTCGCGCCATGCGCAGCACTATGCCGATCACCAGCACAAATCCAAGCAGCGGCATTAGCCACAACACCAGCGTATTCGAGCGCATTGGAGGGTCGTAGAGAACAAAGTCGCCGTAGCGCGCCTGCAAGAAATCAAGGATTTCCTGGTCGCTCATTCCATCAGATAACAGGCGATGCACGGTAACCCTGAGGTCTTTCGCAATCGGTGCATCCGAACCCGCAATGTTCACGTTCTGGCACTTCGGACAGCGAATCTCGGCAATGAGCCCGCGGTAACGCTCTTCATGATCCGGCGCAACAAAGCTGAACGTATCGACCGTACTCGCAGCCATTACCGGCAGCGAGACTAAACCACCGACAGCGCTCACCAGAAGATACAAAATACCAAAAACCCCCAGCGAACGGGAGGCTCGAAAAAAAACGGCGCAACGCATCAGCGGTTAAAAAACTCCATAGCGGTCAGTCGGGGCAACAATTCGTTTTGCCAAATGCGCGGATTGATGTCCCCCACGCGCTTGTAAACAATGCGCCCTTCAGCGTTTAACAAAAACGACTCCGGTGCGCCGTAGACACCCAGCTCAATACCAAGCTGGCCATCAAGATCTTCGATATGAAAGTCATATGGATCGCCGTAGCGTGCCAGCCACTGCTGTGCCAGCTCAGGCCGGTCTTTATAGTTCACCCCAATAATGGGCAAACCATAGGATTCTGCGATACGAGCCAGCTCATTGTGTTCAGCACGACAGGTTGGGCACCAGGTGGCCCAGACATTCACTAACACGATCCGCCCAAGCAGATCTGCCCGCGTGGCAAAACGTTCTGGCCCACCTGTGGCCTGACTGTCGAGAATGCGCGCCCGAAACTCAGGAAACGGTTTGTCCAGCAAAGCAGAAGGCAGCTGCTTGCGATCCCCAAGATAAAATCCGATGAAACCTACGACTGCGATAACAGCAAAAACCAGCAACGGTAAAAACAGCCGCCCGCGGCCAAAGCTCTCGGTCGCATCAACGCCTGTTGCTTGCGCTCCTGAAGGCTGCTCAGGCATTCGCCACTTCCACAGTGTCTCCGCCTGCTATGTGATTCGACCCAGCCAGATCATCATCGCGACGTTTGCGCTCACGGGCCGCGAGTCGCGAATAACGTTTATCAAACAACGCCCAGGTACCACCCAGCGCCATCAACATCGCACCAAACCAAACCCAGCGCACGAGGGGTTTGTGCTGCACTCGCACAGCCCAAGCCGTGGCTCCGCTATCGGGATCTTTACCGAGCGACTCACCCAGCGACACATAGATATCGCGCAGAAAGCCTGGCTCGATAGCGGCCTCGGTCATCAGGCTATTACTGGCCTTGTAGCGACGCTTCTCAGGAAACAACTCATAGTAATTGCTACCTTCGCGCACGCCGAAGTGCCCCCGGTCGGCGACGTAGTTAGGCCCATCGTAGGGCCCGACACCTATAAATTCATACTCAGCGCCACCTGCAGTCAGGCGATCACCCGGCAACATGCGCAGATCTTTCTCAAACGAATAAACGCTTGTCACCGACACACCGATGATGGTCACAGCAAAACCTAGGTGGGCGATAAACATCCCCCAATAAGCGGCCGGTGGACGCGAACCCGATGTAAGCCGCGCCCACAAATCAAGCGCGTGTGTCGCCACAATCCAGCCCGCGAGCAACAGGGCTCCCAGCGCCACAAACGATATCTGAGCATCAACCAGTAACAACACCGCAACGGGCACAACCACGCCCAGTGCAAGAGCAAGCACCGCACCCACAACCAAAGAACGCATGATTGTCGGCAGGCGAGTGTTTTTCCACCGCACCATCGGCGACACCCCAAGCGCTAGCGCCAGCAATGCCATCAAGGGCAAAAACAGTCCATTGAAATACGGTGGCCCCACGCTGATCTTACCGCCACCCGTAATGGCCTCGTAGGCAATTGGGGCAAGGGTGCCAAACAACACGATAGCCATGGCCAGCATCAGTATCAGATTGTTAATCAACAGCAGCAGCTCTCGGCTCATACCACCAAAGCCGCTGCGAGAGCGGATTGTGGGCACTCGTACTGCATAGAGCAGCAGCGAGCCACCGATCACCACACCGAGAAAAGCGAGGATGAATAGGCCACGAGTGGGATCGACCGCAAACGCGTGCACGCTCGTCAGCACGCCGCTGCGCACGATGAACGCGCCAAGCAACGACAAACAAAATGCGGCTATCGCCAGCAACACTGTCCAGCTTTTGAAAACGCCCCGCTTTTCTGTAACCGCGAGCGAATGCACCAGCGCAGTACCGACTAACCACGGCATAAAGGAAGCGTTCTCGACAGGGTCCCAAAACCACCAGCCGCCCCAGCCCAACTCGTAGTAAGCCCACCAGCTGCCCAGTGCAATCCCGACGGTGAGAAAGGCCCACGCCACATTTGTCCAGGGTCGACACCAACGCGCCCAAGCCGCATCAAGTTGCCCGCCTAACAACGCAGCAATAGCAAATGCAAAGGCGACCGAAAAACCAACGTAGCCCGTGTACAGCATCGGTGGGTGCACAATCAGCCCAAAGTCTTGCAGCAACGGGTTGAGGTCTGCACCATCTGGCGGAGGCAGGGGCAACAATCGCTCAAACGGGTTACTCGTGAACAGCAAGAACAAAATAAAGCCAAAGTTCAACAAGCTCATGATCGCCAGCACCCGCGCACGAAACGCTTCGGGGTAGGCCGCATTGACCGCAGCCACGGCCGTTGTCCACGCGGTCATGATCAGCGTCCACAGCAGAAACGAGCCCTCGTGAGCCCCCCACAGCGCGCTGACCTTATAATACCAGGGCAATAACGAGTTTGAGTTTCGGGCGACATAAGCCACGGTGAAATCGTCTTTCAGGAAGCCCTGCAACAGTGCAACAAAAGCCACCAGCAGAAAGAACATCTGCCCGAACACCATGTAACGACTGGCCCGCATAAGCGCCATGTTGCCGTTCGATGCGCCAACGAGACCACACACACTCACCAACAGGGCGAGGATACCGCCAAGAATCAGCGCAAAGTGACCCACTTCAACAATCATGATTCACGGCCCCAGTTGGCTGCCGGCAGACCGGTTTTCTCTGCGCCGTCGGACGTCATACCCGCGGCCGATCCACCCGGAAGATTAGACCCAGCGCCCTCTTGTGCGCCTGAGCCTGCACCTGTACCGGTGTCCGCATTGTCTTTTATATTTTGAGCCATATTAGCCAGCTCAGGAGGCATGTAGTTTTCGTCGTGCTTAGCTAAAACCTGTTCGGCCATGAACACGCCATCAGCTGTGAGCTTGCCCGTCGCCACAATGCCCTGACCCTCGCGAAACAGATCAGGCAGAATGCCGGTATAGCGCACCTCAAAATCCGAACCCGCCATATCACTCAGCATAAAACTAACGTCGAGCGAATCGTCCCGCTGGACGCTGCCTTCAAGCACCATGCCACCGGCCCGCATGCGCTGATTAATCGGCGCCTCACCCGAGACCACCTTTTCAGGTGGGTAAAACAAATCAACGTTCTGTTGCAATGCCATCAGCAGAAAACCCACTGCCGCGGCTGTACCAAGAAACAAAAAACCCACCAGCATCAACCGCTGCTTGCGTTGTGGTTTCATCTATTTAGGCGCTCCAGGGGAAGAAGTGTTACGACGAGCTTGCGCCGCAATGTCACGGCGCAGGCGGGCATGACCGGCAAAACTCTGCCACGCAAGCCCACCCAGTACCAGAAAGGTCAAACCGTAGGCTAGCCAGACGTAAAAGCCATGGTTACCCATGGCCAGAAAGTCACTGAAGCTGTCGAATGCCCAGAATGTCTCTACCGTTTCTTGCGCAGCCATACGCCTTTACAACTCCTGTACCCAACGTGCGCCGGACTCTTTTTTGAGTACCAGCGTGCGCATCCGTGCAATTAGCACCGTAGCAAAAAAACAATAAAATCCGATCACGTTTAACAGTAGCGGCAAGTACATTGATGCGGGCATTGCCGGTCGCTCAACGACCGAAAAACTGCTGGTCTGGTGCAGGGTGTTCCACCACTCCACCGAGTATTTAATGATCGGTATGTTAACGAGCCCTACAATAGCAAGAACGGCGCAGGCTCGCCCTGCTGCTTCGGCTCGTGGGATAGCTCCGCGGAGCGCGTAGAGTGCGATATATAGAAACAACATGATCAAGGTGGAAACCGTGCGGGCGTCAGACACCCACCACGCGCCCCATGTCGGTCGCCCCCAGATACTGCCTGAGGCCAACGCGAGAGCACTCATCAACAAGCCAATGGGCACCGCTGCCTCGAGAGCCATATCAGCCATTTTCATACGCCATACCAAAAGGACCATACCGGCGGCACCGCACAGCATGAAACAAGATTGTGCAACAATGGCGGTAGGCACATGCACAAACATGATTCGGTAGCTATTGCCCTGCTGATAGTCGATCGGTGCAACAGCCAGCCCCCAGATCGTACCGATAGTGAGCAAAACCACTGCGAAGGCACCAAAGCCATATAACCAGCGCCCGCCAATATCATAGAACCAACGCGGCGAACCGAGTTTGTGCCAAAGCGTTTTCAGCCAGCCGTGGGGCTTTCTCTGCGCACCGCTGTCTGTTTCTCTTCCTGAGCTCATACCGGTTCTCTGATCATTTGCCCTTTTACAAGGGACCTAAGTTCATGTGAGTTGGCTTTAACTTTGGCTTGTGGCTGCGAGCGCTACTGCTCCACACCAATTTTCAGCGCAGCAGCAATTGCGAACGGCGCCAACGTAATACTAGCCGCCAGCAATGCACACAATATCAAGAGGGGGAATTCACGCGAAGCCCCCAACAGCAATGTTTCTGTCACAGCGGTGCCAAAAATCAGCACAGGTACAAACAGCGGTAAAATGATGAGCGCCAGCAATGTGCCGCCACGATTCACACCCACTGTAAGTGCGGCACCAATCCCAGCCAACAAAGTGATTGTCGGGGTGCCCAGCGCAAGACTGAGCATCAACCAACCCACCTGCTCGGTCGGCAGATACAGCATAAAGCCAGCGATTGGCGCCAGCAGGGTCAGCGGCGCCCCAGTCACCAACCACTGCGAGGTGGCCTTGCCAAGCACCGCGAAATACAGCGGTCGCGCACCAATAACGAGCTGCTCAAGCGAGCCATCATCATAATCTTGCCGGTACAGACCCTCCACCGACAGCAGCGCAGCAAGCAGCGCCAACACCCACACCACGCCAGGGGCTATGCGAGCCAACACCAAAGGCTCAGGCCCCACACCCAGAGGAAATAGGGAGACCACCAATAAAAAGAAGGCCAGCGGGTTAATAATCTGGCTCGGCTGGCGCAAATTTGCCCGCCAGTCTCGGGCCAGAGACGATACAAATACGGTCATTTCGACGGCTCTTGCAGCACCGGTTGTGAATTCCGAAATTCTGGTATGCCAGCAGGTGTTAGCAACAGCGTGCGATGCGTTGTTGCTGGCAGGCTCTGATGAGTGGCGCATACCGCCGCTCCACCCGCCTGTGTGTGTTGATCCAGCACCCGCCCCAGCAGTTGCGCGCCAGACGGATCCAGTGCCGTGAGCGGCTCATCCAATAACCAAAGCGGTTCACTTGCGAGTAATAGACGCGCAAGGCCCACGCGCCGCAATTGTCCGGCTGACAACTCATTGCAACGCACCTCTTCGTAGCCGGCGAGCCCAACGTCTGCAAGTGCGCGGTCGATAGACGGCGCAAGCGGCTGCAGTGGTTGCTCGTCGTGACTCGCTAACCCAACGAGAAACCGCAAATTCTCACTCGTCGATAGATGGCCAGAGACCCCGGCCTTGTGCCCGCTGTATACAAATGCACTTGTGCGCAGCTCTCCAGTGTAATCGGGGTAGAGACCCGCAAGCGCACGCAGCAAGGTTGACTTGCCCGCGCCATTGGCACCTTGCAGTGCAAGCAGCTCGCCGCCTTCAAGCGTAGTCGTCAGTCCGCTAAACAGGGCCCGGCCATCACGCACGCACTCAAGCGAGTCCATCGACACTAGGGCTCTGGGCATACTCATCAGCCGGCAATCACTCGGTAACAGGGCTCGTAATTTGAGCCAGGTAGCTTCATTCGGCCCTGCGCAACAAAGGCTTGCAGAACACGTTCCAGCGCTTCGGTGATTTCGGCATCGCCGCGAATTTCCAACGGACCAAACTCTCTCACCCGAGCAACACCCTCAGCCTTAACGTTGCCAGCCACAATGGCTGAAAATACCCGACG
>JALZVT010000166.1 GCA_023300545.1 Pseudomonadales bacterium | reverse complement strand
TGCGCAGGAAAGTCGGCATCCGCCTCCGGGTTCACAACCTTTTTTTGCTTCGGCTGCGCCTGCGCAGGAAAGTCGGCATCCGCCTCCGGGTTCACAACCAATGGGGGTGTCGGTGATCCGCAGGTTCGTTTTGGTTGTTTGGGGGGTGCTCTGGGGTGTTTTGCTGTCGGGGTGTGCAGGCCAATCGGCGAGCGATGAGCTGTTGGAAGAGGCTGCTGCCAACATCGCAACCCACCCAGATTTGTCGGCCGGGTTTGTCACTGCAGGCAACTTTCAGCTGCACTATCGCAGTATTGGCACGGCTAAGGCTGCAGTAGTGATCTGGATCCATGGCACACCTGGTGGCTGGTCAGATATTCGTCGCCTGATGGTCGATCCTAAGTTCACTGACCAAGTACGCTTGATATCTGTCGATCGGCTGGGCTGGGGCAGCTCCGCCACAACGGACAGCAGTTTTCGCTGGGGAGATTTCAATACGCTCAGCAATAGCTTCACACCGCTGTTGCAACGCCTGTCTGCCGAATACCCAAATGTGCCTATTGTCGTCGCTGGGCATTCATGGGGCGGTTCTTTTGTGCCCACCCTGGTAGCTAATCACCCCCACCTTATTTCTGGTGCGCTGATTTTCGCAAGCGGCCTAAACCCAAGCTTGAGCGCACCACGCTGGTACAACCGGTTGGCCAACACCTGGGCTGTGCAACAGCTCCTAGGAGACGATCTGCTACAGGCCAACCTCGAAATCTACGCCCTGCAAGATGAGCTTACCAAGCAGGTACCTCGCCTCGCTGAGATCTCCATGCCAATCCTCGTTGTGCAGGGAAAGAACGACAAGCTGGTGAGCCCACAACATCTAGATTTTGCTGAACAGCGTTTCAACCCGAAAACCACCCGGATTGTACGGCTGCCCAATCAAGGGCACTTGCTCCAGGTGCAGCGACCAAAACTCATTGGGCGGTGCATACTTGCCGTAGCGACCAAACAGCTCGATGCTTGCAAAGAGTCCCCCTATGACACGGAACTTCGCTGAGCTCCGACTGTCTTCCTACTACCAGCAATTCGGAACCGTTATGACCCAACGTACCCACCGCTCAACCCCCAGATTCCAGCGTTTTATCGCTACCCCCACCCTGGTATTTACACTGCTGGCACTCAGCTTGGCCGGTTGTGCAAAAGCTGCTGAACAGCGAGCGCCACAACAAAGCCAGTCCACCCAGGCGGCTGATTACTCAGCGACCCTTGTCGTCGCAGGCGGCTGCTTCTGGTGTGTTGAATCCGACCTGGAAAAACTCCCAGGCGTTGGTGACGTTGTGTCCGGCTACGCCGGTGGCGCCACACAAAACCCAACCTATCGCAATCACTCGGCCCACCTGGAAGTGGTTCGTGCTCCATACGATCCAGCTCAAATTTCCTATGCAGAGATCGTCAACTACTTTCTACGCCACATTGACCCGCTCGACGTCGGCGGCCAGTTCTGCGATCGCGGGCACAGCTACACCACAGCAATCTTCTACAGCTCGGACGAAGAACGCAGCTTGGCTGAGACAGCCGTTGCGCAAGCAGAGGCGGAACTTGGCCAGAAAATCGTCACACCAGTAATCGCTCTCGACAAGTTCTGGATCGCCGAGGATTATCATCAAAACTACTACTCCGAAAATCCGGTTCGATACAATTACTACCGCCGCGGCTGCGGTCGAGATGCACGGGTTGCGGAAGTCTGGGGCGAGGCTAAATAGTAGCCAACCTGGCGTGCTAGGATCGGTGTAAAACCAGACGAAGTAACGCACATGAAACCACTCGAAGGCATCAACGTTCTCGAATTCTCCACCATGGTCACGGCGTCGTTTTCCGCCATGATGCTGGCAGAACAGGGTGCCAACGTCATCAAGGTCGAACCGCTTGAGTTGGGCGACCCGATGCGCTACCTCGGCAGCAGCAAGGGCGGTATCTCCGCCCTGTTTGCCAACTGTAATCGCGGCAAGGAATCCCTACGCCTAGATCTCAAGGCGGAAGCCGGCAAGGACATCATCAAAGCGTTAGCAGCAACCACAGACGTAGTGCTATGCAACTTTCGACCGGGCGTCATGGATACGCTGGGTCTGGGCAGTGAGGCACTACGCGCGATCAACCCACGCATGATCTACGGCGCGGTTTCGGGCTTTGGCACCAAGGGCCCTGACAAAGACAAGCCCGCCTACGACCCAGTCATTCAGGCCCAAGCCGGGTTTACTGCGGCGCAGGGGCACCACAACAACGGCCATGAGTTTGTCCGCAATCTAAACTGCGACAAGATAACCGCCTACACGGTTTGCCAGGCCGTAACCGCCGCACTTTATACCCGCGAAAAAACAGGCGCTGGTCAATACATCGAACTATCGATGATGGATGCTGGCCTGTACTACCTGTTCCCTGACGCCTTTATGCACCAGACCTTACTGGATGATGATGCCGAACAGGCGCCACCATTAAGCGCACTGCTGTACAACCTGACGCTCACCAAGAACGGCGGTGTTACTCTGTCTGCTGCCAACGAAGCACAGCAGGTTGGCATGCTTACCGCCGTCGGCCTGCTGCATTTGTTTGCCGATGAGCGCTTCAACAGCAGCGAAAAAATTGTCGACAACATAGACGAGTTTCGCGAAATTGTTGCGCAGAAAATTGCCACCTTCGACACCGATGAACTGCTTGCGCTGCTCGCAGAAAACGATGTGCCCGCTGCAAAATGTCTCGATTATGCAGAGGTTCTCAATCACCCTCAGTACGCGGCCAACAGCAGCCTTGACACCTTTGAGCATCCGCTCATGGGTAATATGCGACGTGTAAAGCCACCAGCCATGTTTGGCGGAAAGCGCGCGGAGCCCGCCTCAGCAAGCCCGGCACACGGCGAACACACGCGCCAAGTACTGACTCGCCTGGGCAAGAGTGAGGCCGAAATTTCCGCACTACTCGATCAGGGTGTGGTGAAAGAACTCTAAACAGGATGCAATCAATGACGGCTACTAAAACCATTGTCTGGGTTGCACTAGTGCTTCTCGTGCAAACACCGTTACTCGCGTACGCGCATTCACACGACACCGCGACAAGCCCCGGTGCTGCCGCAGCCGTCGCTGAACCATTACAAAACGGCACCGCCTACTATTTGGCCAACGAGGGCGTGTTAGTCAAACTGGGTGAGGTGAAAGTTCTATTCGACGCCTTCTTCAGCAATGGCTATGGCAACTACTCACTGGTACCAGAGTCGAGCGTTGCGGCACTGAACGCGGGAACGCCACCCTACGACGGCATCGATGCCCTCTTTATTTCCCACGCTCACGGCGATCATTTTTCCCCTGAGCCCACGCTGGCCTGGTTGCGCGCTCAGCCTGACACCCGCCTAGTAGGTCCCAAAGAAGCCGTGCAGGCTTTGCTTGCGCTTGTCGAGGACGATGACCCGATCAGCCAGCGCCTCACCGCACTCGAGTTATCGCCGGGCGACGCCCCGGAAAAAGTAACAATCGCAGACATCGACGTGGAGGTTGTCGCTATTCCACACGCCGGTGGCAAACGCATGGCAGAGGTTCGTAATTTGGTCTTTCGGGTCACACTCAGCAACCAACTCACTGTCTTGCATATGGGTGACGCAGCACCTGAGACCCGGGCCTTTGCAGCCCAACAATCCCATTGGGATGAACGCACCACCCACCACGCCTTTCCGCCCTACTGGTTTTTCGAGGCGCCTGGCGGCAAACGAATCTTGACCAACCATCTCCGGCCAAACCATTCGACGGGCGTGCACGTTCCCGCGGCTGCGACTGGCAACGGCGACGAATGGCGCGAACGTCTGGGCGGCGATCTGTTCACAGACCCCGGCGATCAACGCACGCTGTCCACCCAGTAGCCGCTTGCTCTTAATTCAGTAGCCGCAGGCGCTTGATGCAGCAGCCGCTTGCGCTAAACTGAATACTGATTCAATATTCAGTCATGTCAGCATCTGTACGTAAACGCGGCTACGCCCGCTCGGAAGATACCCGCAGTCGAATTCTTGACGCGGCACTGGCCGAGGCGGAGCTGTCTGGCTTCCAGAACACCTCAGTTGCCAAAATTGCCAGCAGAGCCGCCGTGGCAGTGGGCATTCTCAATTATCACTTCGGCAGCAAAGGCAAGTTGCTACGCGAGCTGATGGCTTCGCAAATCGGCGAATTTCTGGCCTTGATTGAACCACCCGACGAACACGAAGACTTCTTTGACTTCGAATCGCGCATCTTTGAAATCTATCTGGGCTTCCTGCGCGCCAACCCCAGTTACATCCGCCTCGCTGAAGAAGTGCGGTTGCATGATCCAGAGCTGTATCGGCGCGGCATCGACGAGCACGTCAATCACATTGTGCAGCGACTCCAGCGCGGCAGTGACCGCGGCGATGTGCGAGCGTTGAATACCACGGAAGTATTGGGCCAAAGCTACTTCATGCTAGGCACCTTCACCTTCATGGACCGATACGTTGAAGACCCTGCTTACCCCGGTGACCACACGGCGACTCGCTTTTTTATCAACACCATGCGCGGCGGGCTCGCTGCCTGAACCCAACAGTTTGCACTAACCCGATTTTCATACTATTCGCTTTAAACAAAGAGGACGCCATCCCATGAATACCACGGCACAGCTTGAGTTTGATCCCGATGCACTGCGCAACCGTTACCGCGAAGAACGCGACAAACGGCTACGCCAAGACGGCAACGAGCAGTACGTCGAGATGGCCGGCGACTACGCCCACTACCAGGATGACCCTTATATTGATAAAGAAATCGTTCGGGATGCTCTCTCTGACGAAGTAGAGGTGGTTTGCATCGGCGGTGGCTTCGGTGGTCTGCAAGCGGCGGCTAGACTGCACAAGGCTGGAATCACGGATATCCGACTAATAGAAAAAGGCGGCGACTTTGGCGGCACCTGGTACTGGAACCGTTACCCCGGCGCCCAGTGCGACATCGAAGCCTACTGCTATCTGCCGTTACTCGAAGAGCTCGACTACGTGCCTAAAGAAAAATACTCCTACGCCCGGGAAATTCTCGCGCACAGTGAAGCCATCGGTAAGCATTTCAACCTCTACGACAAAACCCTCTTTCAAACCACCGTAACCGGTTTACGCTGGGACGAATCCATCAGCCGCTGGATTGTTGAAACCAATCGAGGTGATGCCATCAAGGCGCGCTTTGTCTCAATGGCCAATGGCCCGCTGCACCGTCCAAAACTGCCGGGCATTCCCGGCGTACAAGACTTCAAAGGTCATACTTTCCACACCAGCCGCTGGGATTATGACTACACCGGCGGCGGCCCCGACGGTGGCCTCGATAAACTGAGTGACAAGCGAATCGCCATCATCGGCACCGGCGCCACCGCCATTCAGTGCGTACCCTTCCTTGGCGAAGCGGCCAAGCAGCTCTACGTTTTTCAGCGCACACCATCAACGGTAGACGTTCGAGGCAACTCGCCGACAGACCCCGAGTGGAAGGCGAGCCTAGAAGAAGGCTGGCAGAAACATCGCATGGAGAATTTCAACTCCCTGATATCCGGCGTACCTCAGGCGGAAGACCTGGTGAACGACGGCTGGACCGACCTGATCGGCAAAACCCTAAATCAGTTTGTACAAGCCGGAGCAGACACCAACATGAGCCCGGAAGAGCTCATTGAAATGGCCAACTTCGAAAAAATGGAAGAAATTCGAGATCGGGTGGATGAATTTGTTACCAACCCCGACACGGCAGAAAAGCTGAAGCCTTACTACAAAATGTTCTGCAAGCGACCCACCTTCAACGACGACTACCTCCCTACATTCAATCGCGACAACGTCGAACTGATCGACACTGACGGCAAAGGCGTTGAGCGAATCACCGAGACCGGCTTGGTGGTCAACGGGGTAGAGTATGCAGTCGACTGCATTATCTACAGCACCGGTTTCGAAGTGGGGACCAGCTATACCCGCCGCGCCGGTTACGACGTCACGGGTATAGAGGGCAAAACACTGAGCGATCATTGGCGCGATGGCACCCGCACGCTACACGGCATGGGCAGCGCAGGCTTTCCCAATCTGTTTGTCATGAACACCTCACAAGGCGCGTTCACCGCCAACTTCCCACACTTGCTGGATGAGTCGGCGATACACCAGGCGCACATCATCAAACACACACTCGACAATGGTTTTAAACGCGTCGAAGTCAAGGCCAGTGCCGAAGAGGAGTGGATCAAAACTATTCTTAGTTTTGAAGGTGGTCCTTTAGGAGG
>JALZVT010000165.1 GCA_023300545.1 Pseudomonadales bacterium | reverse complement strand
CATACCTGATCCTGAATTGCTGTCGTACAAAGACCCACGGTCGTACACCATTATTGGTACCTCAGTGGGTGGCATAGACAATCTGGTGATTGCAACCGGTAAGTCGGAGTACGGCATTGACGTTGATGTGCCCGGCATGAAATACGCAAGCTTCACCCGCGCGCCACGGGTTGGTGGCACGGTTAAAAGTTTCAACCAAAAAGCGATCAAAGGTCTGCCTGGCGTGATCGATGCGTTCATCGTTAAACCCGACAGCCGTTCCGGTGACTCAGAAAGGGCCTTTCTGCAGGGCTTGGCCGTGCTGCGTGGTGGCGTTGCCATTGTCGGTGACGATACCTGGTCGGTGTTCGACGCCAAATCTAAACTCGATGTGCAATGGGACGAGTCCCAAGCGTCAGATGACGATTGGCAATCCATGATCGAGCGCGCCAAACAGATTGCCAAAGAGGGCGGTGGTGAGATTAAGCGCGATAACCCCGATGTTGAGGGTGCGCTTGCGGATAAGAATAATAAGGTGCTCGAGTCGTTCTATCAGTTTCCTTACGTTGCGCATGTTTGCATGGAGCCGATGAACTGTACCGCCGATTATCGCAAAGGCACGGGTGGTGCAGCTGACACCGTAGAGTTGTGGTTAGGCAGCCAGTTTCCAGGTCAGGTCAAAGAGATTGCGAAGAACCTGTTTGATATGGAGCCTGCCAACGTTACCGTGCATCCCTTGCGCATGGGCGGAGGCTTTGGCCGACGTGCGGTGCACGACTTTGCCACTGAGGCGATGGTGATCTCCAAGCACGCGGGACTGCCGGTGAAACTCACCTGGACCCGCACCGACGACATTCACAACGATTTCTTCCGTGTCGGTGGGTTTGAGAACATGACCGCGGCGATTGATAGCGATGGCAAACTCGCGGCCTGGGATCAGCATTACATTGGGTTTAAGCGCAAAGATCGCGGCGTTATTGGTTCGGGTTTCTTTGGCAACGAATATTCAATGACCGCACGGCCTAAGACGCGCGTTAGACAGACCATGATGGAACTCACCACACCCTGCGGGGCCTGGCGTGCGCCGGGTTCAAACACCAATGCCTTTGTAGAGCAGTGCTTTATTCACGAACTGGCTGAGCTTGCTGAGCGTGATCATCTGGAGTTTTTGATTGAGCTCATGGGTGAGCCTCGCTGGATCAAAGAGGGCAACGTCAACACGATCAACACGGGCCGTGCCGTTGATGTGATGAAGCTTGCCGCCGAAAAGGCGGGTTGGGGCAAGACGATGAAGCCAGGCTCTGCCCAGGGGCTGGCGTTTTATTTTTGTCACGCGGCGCATGTCGCAGAGATTGCAGAAGTGACGGTGGATGCCGATCGCAACGTGACCGTCGATAAGGTAACCGTGGCGGTTGATGTGGGCCCGATCATCAATATGAGTGGCGCGCTAAGTCAGGTGCAGGGTTCTATCATGGATGGCCTCAGTACCATGGCGCTGCAACAGATCACCATGAAAGACGGTGTGATTGAGCAGGATAACTTTCACCAGTACCCGGTGCTGCGTATTGGCGCGGCACCTGAGGTTGATGCGCACTTCATTCAAAGTGATAACACATCAACTGGACTGGGTGAGCCGGCACTGCCGCCGTTGGCACCCGCCGTTGCGAATGCGATCTACGCGGCAACCGGCGAGCGGGTTCGCTCGATGCCGCTTAGTGGCGCGGGCTTTAAGCTGGTTTAGGCGAGCTGAGGCTGCTGGTGCTGTTCGATCAGGGCCCGAATTTCTTCGGGCCAGGCGATTGCCCGGCGTGCATCAAGGTCGATGCACAGGCCCACGTTGTCGCTGATGCCTAGCAACTCGCCGCTGGTGGCGTTGAATGCCCAGCGACGGGATAACCGCGACTTCTCTTCGACCGCAATATCAGTGTTGAAATAGCTTAGCGTGTCACCGAGTCGTGGCTGGCTGTACACCAGGGTTCGAGTTTCCATGACAGCCCAGCCAACGCGCTGGCCGTCTGCTGTGGTGAATACCGGTGGGCCCGGCGGCACGCCATCAACCTGAGCCATTTTCATGAAGGGCAGAAACATCACCTCAGTGTTTTTGTGTAGCCAACCCGTTGCATCGACGTCATTGTCCTCGACAATGGTCTGGCGTCGGCCACTCATCATGCCGGTGCCTTCGACATCGGGTATGACGGCGTCGAGCTCGGCAAGTGTCACCTGGTTATTCACTGGCCCCAGTGACAGGCTGCGCGGTTGTGCATAGCCGGGTACATCGATGCGCGACGCATCAGCGATGGCCGCCGAATTGGTGTCGAATGCGAGAGGGGTGCGGTGTTCGGAGTCGGTGAGTTGGGTGGTGACAATAAAGGTTGCCGCAACAGCCTCTGTTTCGGGGTTGCTGATCTCGACATAACTGCGCATGCCAGACTCCGTGAAATCCAGCACGCCGCCTTTGGTGTGCAGTGTGGCGCCCTCAAACTGTTCGCGCAAAAATCGGGTGTAGGTGTCGACACGACGTAGATAGCTCGACTTGGTGGTCGCGACTGAGACCCCCAGGTTTTTTATAAGCACCTGGTTCGCGGCTTCCATGCGTGACATGTAAAAACGCACGTTCATGTGGCCAAGGGAATCGATTTCTTCGGGTAGTACGGTGGATTCGTGCAACAACTGCATATATGCGCGCGTCTCTTAGAAAAGTCAGCCGATAAGCATAACTAACTTCGCGCCCGATCGCCGCTATTGCCTCGTTGCGTAATCCTTAATTGCTTGGACGACGCCGGGTTTGGTGGTGAGGGGCTGCACAGTCGTGAGGACGGTTTCGAGTGTTTCGCCCTGCTCTAGCAGATGTGCGGCCCACAGCAATCCGGCTCGATTGCCCGAATTGCAATGCACGACGACGGGCTTGTCGTTGGCTTCTGCCAGCAGCTGCTGGAACCTGTGAACGGTAGCGGCATCAAATTGGCCAACCGCAACAGGCAAGCTGTGGTAGCTCACATTGTGGTGTTCCAGGAGTTCGGCTTGTGTCTGGACAGCAGTGCTATCAGTGCGCAGGTCAATAACAAGGCTTCCGCTTGCGTGCAGCGATTCGATCGCGGCTGGGTTAAGTTCACCAGCGAGCGTTATCTGGTTCGAAATTCTAAGTGATTGCTCTGAGAGTGGGACGGGCGGTTGTGGAGAGCAGGCGGCATTGCTGATGAGTGTCATCACTCCGAGGAATAGAGCGCGCACTAGATTAGAGCTGCCATTACGATGCGGACAAAACAGATCATGCTGATCACAAACACTGTGGTGAAAAGCACGCCGGTAAAGATGAAGTGTGATGCCTTACCGCGGGTGAAGTCTCTGTGGCGATTTGCATTGGACTGAACGCCCAAAGCGGCAGCAAAGGTACTGCCAAGCATTTCACGGTATGTGAGTGGCTTTTCTGTTGTTGTTTTCGTCATGATAAATCCTGCTATTTGTGGGTTCAAACGTTAAAGACTGCGGGGGCGGAGGTTGTAAATATGAACAGCCCCATCAGAATTAAGAAGTAACCAAAACCGCGCTGCAGTCGGTGCTGTGGTAGATAACTGCCTATCTGATTGCCGCCGACGCTGCCTATGACGCCTAGTGCCGTCACTGCAAATATGACGTTCAGGTCAAGGCTGAGGTTTTGTTCTGCGAGTATTTGGGTGTATTTGAAAAAGCCGGCAAATGCCTTGAGGGCGATGATCACGAGGCTGGTCGCGATGGCCCGCCTTATGCTGAGTCCGCCGAGCAGAGTTAGCGCCGGTACAATCAGAAAGCCGCCGCCGACGCCAACAAAGCCCGTGAGTGCGCCAACCAGTAAACCGTCTAGAGCAATTTTTGGCAGTGCCCTAGCGCAGCGGGACCTCGCATCTTGATCAGTCAGTTCGTCAGGTCGCAACATGAACCAGGCTGAGAGGAGCATCACCAGTGCAAAGACCATGAGTTGGACAGCGCCTGATGTGAACGAGGACAGCCAGGCGCCCGCATAGGTGCCCAGCATGCCAGGCAGGCCGAACAGCCAGACGGCACGCCAGTTAATGAGCTTTTGTTGCAGCTGAAGCGCGCTGCCGATGAGGGCTATCAGCCCGACAATGGCCAGCGAACTGGCGATGGCGACTTTTTCCTCCTGGCCTAATAAATACACAAGCACGGGGACGGTGAGAATTGAGCCGCCCGAACCGAGCAACCCAAGGCTCAGACCGATGGCGAGCGCACCAGGGAGGGCGAGTGCGTAAGACACCATTAGGTGCCCCCGGTGACAGGGATTTTTAGATAGTGCTGGCCGTTGGATTCTCGCGGCGGCAGTTGCCCACCGCGCATGTTGAATTGCACGGCGGGGTAGAGCAGGCGTGGGGCAGACAGCTGTCGGTCGCGACTTTTACGGAACCGGGCGAAACTCTCGGGGCAGCTGTGTTTTGCAAGATGGATATTGTTCGCACGCTGCTGCGCGACGCTTGACTCACAGGCAAACTCTGTTCGAGTTGTGGTGCCGTAGTCGTGACACATGAACAGGCGCGTGTCGTGGGGTAGTTTAAGAATGCGCTCGATTGACTTGAAGAGTTGCTGCGCGTTGCCGCCCGGGAAATCCGTACGCGCCGTACCGTAGTCGGGCATGAACAGGGTATCGCCCACAAACGCGCAGTTGCCAATGACATAGGTCATGCAGGCGGCTGTGTGACCAGGCGTGTGCAGGGCATGCACTGTGAGGTTACCTAGCGCGATCTGGTCGTTGTTGAGCAGCAGCCGATCGAACTGGCTGCCGTCTCTGGCAAAGTCGGGTTCTGCGTTGAACCGGGTGGCGAAGGTGTTCTGCACTTGGATCACCTCGGCGCTGGTGGCGCAGCGAGCGCCCACCAAGGTTTTCAGTCGGGTGGCAGCGGACAGATGGTCAGCGTGAATGTGTGTCTCAAGAATCCACTGCACGCTCAGTTGTTCGCGGGTTACAAAATGGAGCAGGTCTTGAATAGAGGCGTCACTAAGCGTGCCACTGGCCGGGTCAAAGTGATAAACGGGGTCGATGATGACAGCCTTGCGAGAAGCTGGGTCGCTCACGACATAGGTATAGCTGAAAGTCGTCTTGTCGAAGAAGGGCGTGACCTTAGGCGGCTGTATGAGTTGAGGCATGTTAACTCTGGTTATTACAATATTACTAAAGGCTATAAAGCGATAATCATGCCAAGAATTATTGGCTCATATAAACAAAGGGTTAGAGCATAATTTCGGAACATTCCTTTCAAGCAGGGTGTCGAAATAGTCGGTTTTTTCAGCGTTGACTGACGAATCTGGCAGTCTGTATGCTCTCCCCTATGGAATACAACACAGACATTCAGGCCCTGCTGAACGGATTTCCGGAGCCGGTTATCCTCCTTAGTCCGGACTACGAGATATTGCTGGCTAACTCGGCCTATCGCGCCAGATACGGTTTTTCAGACCGGGCGCAGAAGCAGCGCTGCTATCAGGTGTCGCACCGTTATAACGTGCCTTGCGATCAGGCTGGCGAGTCTTGCCCCCTCAAAGGTTCTCAGCAGAGTCGGGAAATCAGTCGGGTATTGCACATTCACCACACCCCAACGGGCGAGGAATACGTCAACGTCGAGATGTGGCCCATCTTTGATCCGGTCTCGGATGAGATTGTCTATTTTCTAGAGCGCATGCAGCCTTCGGATGCGGGAACAACTCACTTCGAGGACGAGCGTCTTGTGGGTCGTTCGCCCGCGTTTCAAACCATGCTCAATCTGGTAGAGCGCGTCGCCAGAAGTGGCACTAACATTATGTTGCTGGGTGAGTCGGGTACGGGCAAAGAACTGGTTGCGCAAACTTTGCATCGTTTGAGCGACCGCAGTGGCGAGCCCTTTGTGCCGGTCGAGTGCACGGGTATGCCGGAGGCGCTGTTCGAAAGCGAGCTGTTTGGGCACGTGAAAGGTGCGTTTACAGGTGCCAACAGCGACAAGCCTGGGTTAGTCGAATCGGCCCAGGGCGGAACACTGTTTCTCGATGAAATTGGTGATGTGCCTTTGTCAGAACAGGTGAAGTTGTTGCGGTTGCTTGAGTCGAGGCGCTTCCGCCGAGTGGGCAGTGCGCAGTGGCAAGAGGCGGATTTTCGATTGGTGTGCGCAACCAACAAAGATCTTCGGTTGATGGTGGAGGAAGGGCGGTTCCGCGACGACCTGTTTTATCGGCTGGCTGTTTTTGAAATCGATCTACCGCCGTTACGAGATCGCGATGGTGATCTAGAACCGCTCATCGAGACTATTTTGCAGCGCCTTGGCGCTACTGATCGGCGTTTTTCGGCTGCTGCAATGGCCTGTCTGGCTGGTTATGATTTTCCGGGTAACGTCAGAGAATTGCGCAACATCGTTGAGCGAGCGCTGTTGTTGGCAGATGGTGACATGATGCATCCCGAGCATCTGCCCCGGCAATGTCGACGCGAAGACACGCCTGCTGCCGGTAACGCCATTGGCGGAAATGCCAGCGGCAAGCTTGTGACGCTGGCGGAGGCGGAAAAGCAGCATTTGCTGCGCGCAAGGGCACTGCATCGAGGGGATCGAAAGTCGCTGGCCGCGCAGCTCGGGGTGAGCGAGCGCGTTCTTTATCGGAAGCTGTCAGCCCTTAAGGACGCTGAGGTTCGCTCAGGCGAGTCTCAGCGGCAGTGAGCGCAAACGTTGCCCGGTTGCCTTGAACACAGCGTTAGCAACAGCGGGCGCAATCGGCGGCAAGCCAGGCTCGCCCACGCCGGTTGGCGCTTCACGGCTTTCCACAATAATCACCTCAACCGCAGGGGCTTCGTTCATGCGCAGTATGGGGTAGTCGTGAAAGTTACTCTGCCGAATAACGCCGTCGTCTAGATCCAGATTGCCGTGCAGGGCAGCGGTCAGTCCGTACATCACCGCACCTTCCATCTGTGAGCGAATGACATCCGGGTTAACAGCAACGCCACAGTCAACAACGCAAAGCACGTTGTGAACCTTAACCGCGCCGTTTTCGATTGACACTTCGGCCACTTCAGCCACATAAGATTTGAACGAGCCGTGTGCGGCAAAACCAAGAAAGCGTCCCTCGGCGGGCTGCATTTTTGCCATGGCTTTCTGAGCCACGCTGACGACGTTTTGCAGGCGTGGGTTGTTGTCTAGATTGTTGATGCGAAATTGCACAGGGTCTTGGTCTGCAAGCAAAGCCAGTTCGTCCATTGCTATTTCTTTAGCAAACGCAGTGTAGGAGTGCCCTACAGAGCGCCAAAAGGTCAACGGCAGGCCATGGTCTTGAGTAACGTGAGTGACTTCGCGGTTCGGCAAGTCATAGTCTTCGAACAGTCCTTCAACGCTCGAGCCATCGACAACCCAACCGTCAAACGCAGAGTTAGATAGCCCAACGACCCAGTCAATAACGCCTTCAGGCATGTTGGGTAGAAATCCGGGCAACGCATTTTTTAAGGTTTCTGGTGTGATGTTGCCGCCAACTCGTTTGGCTTGCCAGGCGTCTACCTTGCCATTGGCGTTAACGCCGGCGCGAATGTTCATGAGCGACGCAGGACGGAACACTCCGTTCTTGATGTCGTCTTCGCGTGACCACAGCAGATGAATGGGTTTGCCCGTTGCCATCGACACCTGGGTGGCTTCGATCACGTGGTGCAGAGTGGCGCGACGACCAAAGGCGCCGCCGAGATAGGTTTGGTGGGAACGAACGTTTTCCACATCAAGACCGGCGTAGCGCGCAACCAGTCCTTGAACGGCGCCGGGACCCTGGGACCCAGTCCAGACGTCAGCCTCACCATTGCGGACGTGCACAACGGCGCTCATGGGCTCCATCGGCGCGTGGGCTAGGTGCGGCGCCCAGTAGGTGCTGTCGATGGTGTGGGTGGCGTTTGCCAATGCGGCTGCTGCGTCACCTTCTTCGTCAGCTGATTCGCCCTCTTCGTTGAGTCCGGCGGTGTAATCCGCGCGTAGACTGGCGCTCGTTACCTTGGCTAGCTCCGGTTGATCCCATTTGATGTCGAGGACAGCAGCGGCTTTCTTCGCCTGCCAGTATTTTTCGGCCACAACCGCGATGCCCGTGGCGACCGGCACAACGTCGATAACACCGGCCATGTCACGAGTGGCTGTGTCGTCGACGGTGTTCACTGTGCTGCCAGCAACCGGGGCTCTGGCCACTACGGCGTAGTGCATGCCCGGCACATCAATATCGATGCCGTAGGTGGCTGTACCGGTAGACTTGATGACGCCATCCAGTCGTGGAAATTCCGTGCCGATGTACTTGAATTCAGCGGCGGGTTTTACCGGCGTATCGACGGGAACTTCGAGTGTGGCTGCGCTTGCGACAAACTTGCCGTAAGGGTGCCGTTCACCATTGGCGATGACAAAGCTGTTGTCTGTGGTGAGCTGTGCAACATCGATAGCGAGGTCTTTGGCTGCGGCGTTGAGAATCAATGCCCGAACGTCTGCTCCCACCTGTCGAAGCTGATCGTAGTGCGCTGCCATGGACGTGCTGCCGCCCGTGCCCTGGGCACCAAAGGCCGGGTTTGAATAGTCGGGGTGGGGGCCGGCCAGCTCGATTTGAATGGCGGCTGGATTAACGTCGAGTTCTTCGGCGACCAGAGTGGTTAAACCGGTGGTGACGCCCTGGCCCATTTCATCGCGTGGGCAATAAAACAGGATGCGGTTGTCTGGGGTGATCTGGACAAATGAGTTCGGCGCAAGGGCGCCAGCAAGGGGCTTAAGAGGTGGGGCGGACGTGCTGCAACCGGTGAGCGAGAAGCCAACCAGTAAGCCGCCGCCAGCGATGCCGCTGTTGCGCAGAAAACGTCGTCGGGAGTAATCCACTGTGCTCATGCTGATGCCTCCGTCTCTTGTTGTGAGGGATGGTCTAGTTGGGGATCAAACTGCTGCACCGGCGAATCGGCCGCGGCCAGAATTGCTGCCTTGATGCGGGGGTAGCAGCCACAGCGACAAATATTGCCGGCCATTGCGCTGTCGACCTCAGCTTCGCTGGGGGACGGGTTGTCGGCTAACAAGGCCGACGCGCTCATAATTTGGCCCGACTGGCAGTAACCGCACTGGGGCACACTGTGGGCAACCCAGGATTCCTGCACTGGATGTAGGTTGTCCGGAGTACCAAGACCTTCGATGGTGGTGATTGCTTTACCCGCAACCGCTGAGATCGGCAGAATGCAGGTGCGCGACGCTCGGCCATCAACGTGCATGGTGCAGGCACCACAGAGCCCCGCGCCGCAACCAAACTTGGAACCCTTAAGCTTGAAGGTGTCCCGGATAACCCAAAGCAATGGGGTGTCTGCGGAGTCGTCAGTGCGGACGCGTTCTCCGTTTAAGGTGAATTCAATCATTAGAGCCTCGGGTGGGTCGATGGGGAGAGAATGGCGCCTTAGGACGCTTTGCGTTCTGGTAGCCGCCAGTTGGGGCGCACAAAGTGGCAGGTGTAGCCGTTGGGGATGCGCTCCAGATAGTCCTGATGTTCCGGTTCGGCTTCCCAGAAATCACCAACTGCCTCAACCTGAGTGACCACCTTGCCGGGCCACAGATCGCTCGCGTCTACGTCGGCAATGGTGTCGAGTGCGGTTTGCTGTTGCGCTGCATCGGTGTAGTAGATCGCTGAGCGGTAGGAAACGCCGCGGTCGTTGCCCTGTCGGTCGACCGTTGATGGATCGTGGATCTGAAAGAAGAATTCCAGCAGTTCGCGATAGCTGATGATTTTTGGGTCAAACAATACTTCGATGGCCTCAGCGTGGGTGCCGTGGTTACGGTAGGTGGCGTTGGCGACTTCACCGCCACTGTAGCCCACTCGCGTCGAGTGGACACCGGACATCTTTCGGATCAAATCCTGCATGCCCCAGAAACAGCCGCCAGCAAGCACTGCGCGTTCTTGAGTTGAGTCGGTCATGGAAAGCTCCCGATTGAATGACATTAATGACTAAAGCTCAGGGTCAAGCTTAGCACCTGCGCATCAAACGACTGTCAATTTCCGTCACAAACCGTGTCTCTTGGGGGCTGGTATGAGGTCTTGTGTACGGGCGATACTAGGGAGACTTTCCCTCTCATTGGAGCGCAGCGGTGGCGCAGGCAAAGGTTCTAATCGCCGGCGGCGGTATCGGCGGTCTCACTGCCGCTCTGTGTCTCGCCCAGCGAGGCCTGCAGGTAGAGCTGTTTGAACAGGCGGTTGCATTTGGCACGGCTGGGGCGGGTATTCAGCTCTCACCCAACGGTTCCCGAGTGTTGCATGAGCTTGGGCTCGAAGCAGCATTGCGAGCGCACGCGTTTTTACCCATTGGCACCCAGTTTCGGCAGTGGCGCAGTGGACGGGTGATTGCTGAGTCTGAGCTTGGTCAGCGGTGTGTCGAGGAGTTTGGCGCGCCTTATTACCACGTTCATCGTGGCGACCTGATGCAGGTTTTGGTGAGTGCTGCGAGAGCCGAACCAGCTATCGTGCTGCACACCGCGGCCCGAGTGACCCAGTTTGAGCAGACGGGCACCGGCGTTGTGGTTCAGGTGCAACGTTCAGGCGAGAGCCACTCTCACACTCACTCTGAAACTCGGAGAGGGAATCTGCTGATCGGCGCGGACGGCATTCATTCTGCGGTGCGCGATGTTCTTTGGGGTAATGAGGAGCCGCAGTTTACGGGTAATGTCGCCTGGCGAGCGATGGTACCGGTTGAGCGTCTACCAAAAGATCTGATTCGCCCAATGTCTACAGCCTGGTGGGGGCCCGCTAAGCACTTTGTGCATTACTATGTGCGTGGCGGCGCTTTGGTGAACTGCGTTTGTGTGGTTGAAAAAGATGGCTGGGAAGTTGAGTCTTGGACCGAGCGTGGCGACCAGCACGAGTTACAAGCTGATTTCTCAGGTTGGCACCCAGACGTTCAGCAGCTTATCGACAACGTCGATAAAGATTCGCTCTACCGCTGGGCGTTGTTCGATCGAGCGCCTATGGATGCATGGCGTCAGGGGCGAGTCTCGTTGTTGGGCGATGCCTGTCATCCGACCTTGCCCTTTATGGCGCAGGGGGCTGCAATGGCAATAGAAGATGCGGCGGTGTTGGCGGGTTGTTTGGCGGCCAATGTCGATGCTGAGGGTGCCTTGCAGCGCTACGAAGATCTGCGCCGCAAACGAACTGCTGATATTCAGCAGGGCTCTAGGCGCAATGCGTCTGTGTTTCATCTATCTGGCGTTAAGGCGTGGCTGCGTGATCGCGGAGCCGGACGTGCCAGCAAGGGCACAATGCGACGTCTGTTTGGCTACAACGCGCTTACCGCAGCAAACGAGTAAGCTTGAATTGGACATAAAATAACGTTTCAGGAGAGAGCATGAACAAAGTTGAAGGTTTGCATCATTTAGCGATCAGCACGGCAGATATGAAGGCGCAGATCGAATTCTTTACCGACAAGCTGGGCATGGAATTGCAGGCGCTGTATTGGATGCATGGCGTTGAGAACACCTGGCATGGCTTCTTGCGGTTGAACGATGAAAGTTCGGTGGCGTTTGTATCGAACCCCGATATCGAAAATATTCCCGTTACTCTGGGAGTAAGCCATGCGGGTAATCCGGCCGCGAACAGTGCGCGGGGCACCATGCAGCACCTGGCGTTCAAAGTGAAAAACAACACCGAATTATTGGCCATGCGCGATCGGCTGCGCAGCAAAGGCGTCCCGGTGATGGGTCCGATTGAACACGGTATGTGCCGGTCGATTTATTTTGCCGGACTAGAAAACCTGGCGCTGGAGCTGTCTTATTCTGATGAACCGATTGATAACGAGCAGTGGATAGATCCTGAAGTAGTGGGTATGGCTGGAATCTCGGCGGAGGAACTGGCGCGGTATAAAAACCCACCCACATTTTCTGACTCCGGTGGCGATGTGCCGCAGCCAGACGTTGCAAGCACTGCTGGTCCGCACATGAGCAATTACCCCGACGGCCGCTACCAGGCCATTATGGGTGCGCCGGATGCAGCGCTGTTGAATTCGGTACCCAGCGATCCGCCAGTAGCTGCCAAGCGCTGAGTGGGGTAGGCGAGATGATCCTTCATACAGCTTAGGTCGTGCGCGAGCCGGCCTGAGTGGCTACTATGTCGGTTCCGATAAGCCACAGGACAATGCCGTCATGAAAGTAAATATTGAACTCGATATTTCTCCAGAAGAGATGCGCGAACTGATGGGGTTGCCTGAACTGAAAGGCTTGCACGAGGCGGTGCTGGATCAGGTCAGTGATCGATTAAAGAATTCAGTAGAGCAGGGTGATGCTTTTGCGCAAACGTTATTGACGGGCGCGATGGAGCCTTGGAAAGTGCTTGCGAAAATGGTGAATAACGCCAAAGACTAGCGGCGACTGATCCGCCGCTAACGGTAGGGTTCGAAGAAGCGCTCGTTGGCAGTGCGCCTCTCCCATTGGTAGCGCAATATAATCGCAACAACGTGGGCGAGCGCGCGAAGTTCGCCGATTTGCACAAACTTTCGCGAATCAGTAACAACGTGGGTTACCAGCTTTGTGGACTGCGAGATTTCGATGGCACGATCTGAAAAATCTAAGTCTTCCAGCTCCTCTTCAGCAAAGCCGCCGACGCGCTGAAAAAAATCCCGACGTATAAACATCGACTGATCGCCGTAGACGACCCCAGTTCGGTGAAAGCGAAAGTTGTGCAGCCACGACACCAGATTGAGCTTCCAGTTGGGTTCAGAAAATTGGTGGCTAAAGCCACCCCAAAGCACCTCTGGTTGGTTGCAGGCGTGCCCCAGTTCAGCGAAGTTTGTGGCGGTGAGTTGCGTGTCTGCGTGGTGAAAAAGCAGCATGTCACCCTGCGCTTGGCTTGCACCTTTATTCATCTGGAGGCCCCGACCGGGCGGGCTGTGCAGCAACGTCACGCGCGGGTCATTGAGGCTATCGACGTAAGCGCAGGTACCGTCCCGGCTGCCGCCGTCAACCACGATGCACTCCAGCACCTGGCGATTAGTTAGCACCGACGTCAGATTAGCTGGCAGTGCCAGGGCTTCGTTCAGTGTGGGGATCACAACACTAATACCCGGCGTGTGGCTCTGCGGGCCTGGCGTTAAGCGTGGCTGGGCTAACTGCTCTGGTACCGCCTTAGTCATGACATTGGTGATTCGCAACAACGGGAAGTTTTAGTCTGCCAATCCAGGAATAGGTTCCTTACACGCCTGAGTTATAGACGATCTTGCCGTCCACCATTGTCATGATCACCTTACTATTGGTGTACTGAGTCGAGTCAATGCTTGCAAGTTGACTGTCTAGGATGCACAGGTCAGCGACCTTACCGGGTGTAAGGGATCCCTTGAAAGCCTCAGCGTGGTCCTGCCAGGCACCCGCCATGGTGTAGGTACGGACGGCCTCATCAAGACTGATACGTTGGGCTGGGCCTGAAATCTTGCCTGACTGTTTGCCTAGCCGATTTACACAGGTGGCCAAACCCTGCAGCCAGTTGCCAGCGGTCACCGGCGCGTCTGAGCTGCACGCGACATTGACGCCTGAATCGATGGCAGTTCGAAAGGGCCACTCATAAGCCGCGCGTTCAACGCCAATGCTCTGTACTTGGGAATCGGCAATCAGGTGTTTGATCTCTGGATTGAAGTTGGCGCCGATGCGATGGGTGCGCATGGTTTGCAGTGTGCCCGGACTGACGAGGTCAGCGTGAATAATGTAGTGGCGCGGATCGGGTTGTGATGTATTGCCCTGACTTGCAACGTAGGCGGCAATCACCGTGTCGATGCTGCGGTCGCCGGTAACGTGGGTGCCTGCCTGTACGCCTGCCCGGTGAATCAGGTCAATCATGGCGCGAACCTCAGCGCTGCGCTCGCGGTGGGTGTCGCCATCCAGCAACATGCTGCCGTTGCCTCCCTCTTCGTAGGGTTCATGCAGCCACGCGGTTTTGTTGCCGGTGGGAATGCCGTCGCCCATGATTTTTACACCCGCGTAGTGCATGAACGCACGGTCACCTTGAGGCAGGTCTTTGAGTTCGCCAAGCGCGTCAGCGAGCTGCGCGCGATTGGTGCCCGCTTTGATCAACCCTGTCATTCGCAGTCGAGGCGTACCTTGTTCTGCGGCTATCTCGCCAAACAAAGCAAGTTCATCAGCCAACAGGCCGGGTTCCGTGGCGCTGGTAATGCCCCTTGCCAGCAGTTTTTGCATCCCAGCGGCAATGGCTGCTTTGCGCGTTGCACGCGACGCTCGGGGAATGCTGTTGCGTAGGTGCCAGGCGGCGCCCTCCAACAGAACTCCGGTTGGGTCGCCGTTGGCGTCTTTTACGATCACGCCACCCGCGGGCGGAACACTGTTGCGGTCAATGCCGGCGAGTTTCAGAGCAATGCTGTTTGCCCACATGGCATGGCCAGAAAAATCGACCAGAGCCACCGGGTTGTCAGCGGATACGGCGTCAAGGTCTTGTGCTGTAGGTGCACGATTTTCCTGCAGGTAGGCCTGGTCCCAACCACGACCGATGATCCATTCACTTGGGGGTTTGGCGGCGGCGGCCTTGCCCACCAGAGCAACACAGTCTGCAATGGAATTAACGGCAGGGGAGGTGACGTCGATGGCAAAGGGCGGCAGGTTCAAGCTCCACATTTGCAGGTGCAGATGGGAGTCGTTGATGCCAGGTAAAACGGTTCGACCCCGCAGGTCGATACGTTGGGTGCGGTTACCCATGAGTGAGCGAATCTGCTCATCGGTTCCGGTGGCTACAATGCGACCGTTGGCGATGGCCAATGCAGAGACATGGCGATCGTCAGCAGCAACGGTGTGGATATCACCACCGAGCATCACCAGTTCGATGTCGCTGCTGGTTCGGCTAACGGTTCGTTCAGTTGGCGCGCTACTCGAACAGCCCGCAAGCCAAGAGCTTGCTGCCAGTGCGCCAGTGTGAGACAGAAAGGTTCTGCGAGTAACCGGTTTGCCGCGCGGTTGGCTGGGCATGGCGTTGTGCTCCTGTTAGACGGTGACGCTTGGGTTTTGCATCGGTTCTGCATGGGCCTTACCAGCCGCGGTTACCCCTTTGGGCTTTGATTGATTTGCTTTTGCTCAGCCAACTTTTTCTTTAGGTGTTTCTCCCGTGAATCGGCGTGGCCAAGGTGTTGCAGGTTAAATGCGGCCTGTTGCGCGGTCCAGAACCCCTGGGCGTCGAGTGCCTGATTGCAGGACAATTTGGCAAGCTTTAGTGAGAAGCTTGGGCGCCCGGCAATCTTGCGGGCGAGTTCGAGGGTCTTTTCAGCGAGGTCTGCTGCCGGTACAACGTGGTTGAGCATGCCAAAGTTATAGGCCTGTTCAGCCGTCACTGGGTCGCCCGTGAACAGCATTTCTTTGGCTTTGCGAATGCCCAGTTCCCAGGGGTGAGCAAACCACTCAACACCATTGACGCCGAAGTCGACGGTCATATCCGTAAAGGTCGCATCGTCACCTGCCATAATCAGATCGCAAACCCACATCAACATCAGACCGCCGGCGATCGTTTTGCCGTGAACCTGGGCAATGGTGGGTTTAGGCAACTGTTGCCAGCGGCGACACATATTGAGGTAGACCTCTTCTTCGAAGGCCATGTGACCTTCGGCTCCGCCTTTGGTCATGCCGCCAGAAATGCCGATGCTGGGCATGTCGTAGTCTTCGGTGTCGCGAAGATCGTGCCCAGAGCAAAAGTGCGGCCCGCTGCCCGCGAGAATGATGACCTTAATCTCGTCATCGAACGCAGCTTTGGTCAGTGCGTCGTTGAGGTCATAGGTCATGCGCCGGCTTTGGGCATTTCTGGCTTTGGGTCGATTGAGTACGATACGGGCGATACCTGGTTCAGGTGTCTCGTAAAGTACGGTGGATTCGGCTTCGGTAGAGGTAGAGGTAGAAGTGTCAGTTGAATTGGTCACAGTTGCTCCCCAGCAAGTTCCTGCAGGGCCGTTGTGCCCTGTACTCTCTCCCTGAAATATACACCTCTTCGCAGCCACAGAGATGGGGCAAAGTCAGGGCACCATTTTAAGGCAAAGAATCGCCTGCAGATTATGGGTCCGCCGTCAGCGTATCGAGTGCAACCTGTGTGGCGCTGAAGGCAAGAAAAAACCCAGTGTCTGGCACGTTGATCACCCGAATGGGGCCGGCACCGTTTGTTGCTTGTTTAATCTGTTGTTCAAGCCGTCGTGCGCGGTCACTACGCGGCTTTGCTTCAGCGTCGCCGAGTAAGATGTGCAGGGGTAACTGCAGGCTGGTAATCAGGTCGGTCCAGTCCCCGACAATGGCCTGTTCATCATGCAAGAATCCGCGGTAGCCCTGGGCGAGCGTCAGTCGGCCTCCGTGTTGCAGGTCGAGCAGGTGTTGTTCGTTGTCGATAACCCGCATGTCCTGAGCAACGTCTCCATAAACCGTTTGTAAAAAGCGGCGCACCCCGACCCGGGCGTACATGGCAAAGCCAGCCTGCACGGCGAAGCGCAACATCGCTGGCGCGAGCTTTGCCATGCCCGTGACGAAGGAGGCGTAGCGGGTGGTGTCAGAGCGGTCATTGGCCTTGCGCGGGAGAGAGGCCGCAATGGTGGTGATGGAGCTGCACAACTCCGGGTTGGCCACGGCAAACCGGCAGGCAAAGTAGGCCCCGTTGCCGTGGGCAAGCAAGCGCATCTTTTGCTTTGCAGCGGCTTGGTTGTTAGCGGGTTGCTTGGTATCGGCTTGCTTGAGTTGTTGCAACGCGTCGGTGAGATCCATCAGGCTCTGGTCTCCACGGGCCTCGGTTGTCATGTCGGGGAGCAGGTCTGTGCGGCCATAGCCGTACCTGACGGGTACTAGAAAATGCAGATCGGGGTTTACGCGCAATAGTGCCGGCACAAAGGCATCGCCGATTACTTCATCATGAAAAACCAGTATGGGGGGCTTGCTCAGATCCCCATACTGCACCACTTCGAGATCACGACCGCCAGCAACCTGGATAATGGTTTCCCGCACGATTGCGGTTGGGTCGTCTTTTTGTCGAGTCTTGGCGTCGATTGGCGCTGGCGAACCGCCCCCGGCGCGGGCTTCTGCCTGTTGGGCCATCATCGAGAAACCAATCGTCATGCGTATCAGTTCGAGCTGGCTATGGGTTCCGGTCTTGGCCAGTACTTCTCGAATCTGTGTGCGTACGGTTTCACGCGAGGTGCCGCGGTGTTCGGCGATGGTCGCGGCGTTCTGTCCGGCCACAAGGGCTTGAGTAATGTCGCATTCGGCAGTGGTCAAATCGAAGGCGGTGGCGAGCAGTGGCCCTAAGGAATCGGGCCAGACAATTTCAGCGCAGCGCAATGTGATTGCTCCGGCGGCGGCTTGTGGTGTCGATGTGAGCAGCACAACCAAAGGCCGATCATCACCCGCTCGATTGATACGTAAGACGCGCGCATCGGGTGCCTGATCGAGTCCTTTGCTGCTGGTGGTGGTGTCCGTGATTTTTCGGGGTGGTCTCTGGCGGGTGTTCATCTGGTTGATAACGTCAGTCAGCGAGGCACTGGCGGCCTGGGTCAAGTCCATTTCGCCAATGGCTTGGCCGACCCGCGCGCTTAGTAGGGCGATTGCCCCTTCGTTGGCCTCAATAACTCGACCAGTTGCGCTCAAGACGAGTTCGGGCATTGGCAATCGATCTGTGGTGTCGGCCTGCCAATCGTCTTGGTGGACCCGCTCTAGAATGGTCGTGGCTCGTTCAAAATGGTCTGCCAGTGGGCTCTGGCTGTCTAGCGAGCGATTGGCAGCGATTTGCAGCTCTAGATGCCATTGGCTGACCAGTTCATCGTAGCGGCTGGGGTCTAGCGCGACTTCGTACACAGCGTCGACCATGTCACCGCTTGAGGGCACCGACTTGGGGTCTGGATTGCTGGGAAAGCTGTCGTCAATCATTTCCTCTAAATCATACCTAAGTTTTGCGGCTGCGGACCGGCTGTGGTCTTTTCCGTAGCCTTGGAGCATGGGAGAATCTGGCCATCAACGTTCATCACTTAAGCACATTGCAGATTTCAGGCGCACACCATGACAGTCATTAAGCAAGACGACCTTATTCAGAGCGTGGCAGACGCCCTGCAGTTTATCTCCTACTACCACCCGGTGGATTTCATCCGGGCCTTACGTGGTGCCTACGAGCGTGAAGAAGCACCGGCAGCCAAGGCCGCCCTGAATCAAGTGCTGGTCAATTCGCGTATGTGTGCGATTGGCAAGCGTCCCATCTGTCAGGACACCGGCATCGTCATTGTTTATCTGGATGTGGGTATGGACATTCAGTGGGATGCGCAGCTGTCGGTGGACGACATGGTGAACGAGGGCGTGCGGCGCGGTTACAACTTCTCTGAGAACGTTTTGCGTGCCTCAGTACTGAGCGACCCTGATGGGGTGCGGGCCAATACCAAAGACAATACGCCAGCGGTTATTCACTATCGCATGGTGCCCGGTGACAAGCTGTCAATCGAAGTGGCCGCGAAAGGCGGGGGCAGTGAGGCGAAAGCCAAGTTTGCGATGCTTAATCCGTCCGACTCGGTGGTTGACTGGATCACCAGCGTGGTACCGACCATGGGCGCAGGCTGGTGTCCGCCGGGCATTCTGGGTGTTGGCATTGGCGGCACTCCTGAAAAAGCGATGATGTTGGCCAAAGAGTCGCTGATGGAGCCGATCAATATTCACGACCTGCAAGAACGCGGCCCCCAAAACCGGGCGGAAGAAATTCGTCTGGAGTTGTTCGATAAGGTGAACGCCATGGGCATTGGTGCCCAAGGGTTAGGTGGCCTCACCACGGTACTCGATGTGAAGGTCAAAGATTGGCCAACCCATGCGGCCAACAAGCCGGTTGCAGTCATGCCGAACTGCACAGCCACCCGACACGTCCATTTTGAACTTGATGGCAGTGGTCCTGCGGTGTTCACGCCGCCCGATTTGTCAGAGTGGCCCGATCTTGATTTTGAATTGGGTCCCGATGTCATTCATGTTGAGCTCGACAGCCTGACGCCTGAGATTGTGCGCACCTGGAAGGCTGGGGACACGCTGCTACTTAGTGGTAAATTGCTCACCGGCCGCGACGCGGCCCATAAGCGCATGGTCGACATGATCTCCAAGGGGGAAAAGCTGCCGGTCGATTTCACCAATCGAGTGATTTACTACGTGGGTCCCGTTGATCCGGTCGAAGGCGAGGTTGTGGGCCCCGCAGGCCCAACTACGGCGACTCGTATGGACAAGTTCACTGAAACCTTGCTGGCTGAAACCGGATTGATTGGCATGGTAGGCAAAGCCGAACGTGGCCCGGAAGCGATTACGGCCATTAAGAAACATCAGGCGGTATCTATGATTGCGGTAGGTGGCGCTGCTTATCTGGTAGCCAAAGCCATTGTGGGTTCAAAGGTTGTCGCCTTTGATGACCTGGGAATGGAGGCGATACACGAGTTTGAAGTGAAAGATATGCCGGTCACTCTGTCGGTTGATTCGACCGGGGAGTCGGTCCACAGCAGCGGTCCGAAGATCTGGTCAGCGAAGATGGCGGAGCGCATTTCAGCCGCTAACCTGAGCTAGCCAATAGCGCTTGCCAACTTGGCAGCGTTGGCTTTCTTCTTCAGAGCGACTAGCCGATAGTGCAGTCGCTCAGTGCCTAAGCCGTGCAAAACCAAGTCGTGTGCAGCATCTACTCGTCGACTGGGCACCAGTGGGTGGCGGTTATTGATGAGATGCAGGTGCTCTGCAGTTCCGATTAGGGTTGCGATGTAGATGCCAATCGATTCGTCCAGTTGCAAGCTAGCCACCGCGCGAGAAAACTCCCGGTCGCTCAGAAACCATTGATAAACAGGTGTGTAGAGATGAATCGCGCTCTCAAGGTCGAGAACGTTACTCCACTTGCGCGGCAACGCAGCAAGCTCGATCGTCTCGGTTACGCTGTCAAAATTAAGGTCTTCCAGTGCAAGGTGGGTGGGCAAGGTTTTGTCGTTTGCTTGCAGCGCCTGATTGAGTTCAATCACAAAATTGAACAGGTTAATGTCGTGCTCAACAAAAACGTTGGCTTCCAGCTGAGACAGGTAGGTTGGTGTTAACGGTCGTCGCGGAACTCTCACACCCGCGTTGTCAGCAATAAACCCCAGCACCTGGGTGCCAAGATGGAAGTGACGCAAGATGAGTCTGTTGGCGTCAGGGCGCACAAAAGTTCGTAGTCCCCAGTGGATGCTGCGGTGTAACCACTTTGAGGATGTGCCCAGCTTTGGCAGGAATACACGAATAATGCCCAGTACCCGCACCAACAGCCCGGACACCAAACGCACCGCAGGCAACACCATTCGGCGTGAACGACTGCGAGCGTTGTTCGTCATGGCTCGCGCCGCAACGGGCGCGACGGGAGCCGAGGGGTCCAACAACACAGCAAGGTGCGGATCGGGATCTTCCGGACGATGAATCTGTGGTGTGCGTAGCTGGGCGTTCATCAGGCGTTACCCACTTCTTCGAGTTGCAGGCAATATAATCGCGCGGTGGTGCGTGCGGTTTTTACGATGCGATCTACCAGCTCCGGTGTGAGCGGCAGGCTTGCAAAGGTATCGTCCAGCTGTGCCATGTGCGTTTCGTCGTTGGTGCCGTGGTAGGTGAGGAACCGCACCTGGTCTGGTTGCAAGCGCAGTACGCTCTGCAGCAGGCTCGCCCAGTGCGGGGCCATCTGCTGGCCAAGTCCTTCGATGATGAACATGGCGCCCAACATGTCCCAGGGGTTGGGCTGAGTGGCACGGTGCAGTAAAAACGATGAGAGTGCTTCCGAACCCAGGTTCTTTTCGCCACGCTGCAGTTGCGCGAGATCGCCGCCGCAGGCGACGTAGTCGGCCTCAAGCAGTTTGTAGTCGAGGTGCTCGTCACCGGCATGAGCGATGAAACGATTTCTGATCTCCACATGCTCAGCGCTGATGCTGGACACCGCACGGGTAATCCAGTTCGCGCCTTCCACAACCTGATGCCGCAGGTTGCTCAGTAAGGCGCGGTAATCGATCAACTCGACCTTGCCATTATAGAGACCGTCGATGAAGGGCACAGCCTCAAGCTGTTGTTCCATCTCATCCCAGGCGATTAACAGCCGGCGATTCAGGGATTCCCGCAGAGCGTTGTTGTCGGTTTCAGACGCTTTGGTTTCTGGGGCTTCTTGGGTTGCAGTGGTTTTTGGGGTTAGCGTGCCGGTCTTTTCTGTCGTCGCGATTTGCTCTGGCGAACAAGCCTGCTCATCAACCACCGTTAGATGCATAAAGCCCGTGGTAAACCGGCCACTTTCGGGGACCATGCACAACACCTGCTGGCCAACGGCAAGCTGCGGATTGCGCAGTAACTCGTCGAGCATGATGTACAGGGAAGCGGAGCCTGTATTGCCTTTTGTGTACATCGTCTGGCTCCAGCGTTCTGCCGGAATCATGGCGCCGGCGCGGGTGGCGAGGTCAGTGATTGATTGGAGGAAGCAGCGTGACGAAAAGTGGCACAGCATGTGGTCGATGGCCTGGGGTTCGATGTCGCCGTTCTCAACCAGTTGCACGTAGTCGGCAACGCCCAACTTGACGATCTGATTCACCTCTTTCAGGTTCTGCCGCAAATTAATCAGTCCTCGACGAGCGGCGTCTTCATAGTCCGGTGCGTCAAGCCAGCTTTCCGGCGCTTCACCGGGCTCGCGTGGGCCGCCAACATACATGCACGCTGGGTAGCGATGCGCGTGGGATTTTAGTTTTACCCAGTTCACCCGGAGCGACAGTCTAGTGGTTGCTGGGCGGTCTTGAACAATGACTGCACCAGCTCCGTCAGAGAGCATCCAGCGAAGAAACTCGGTGTCGGTATCGAGCCGCCCGTTTTCTTGCACTTCGTTTTGATCGGCATAGCGAGAGGCTTTGAACAGACGACTCGGGAGTTCACTGGCAACCGCAGCCACCGTTTGATGTTCGCCTTGGGAAATACTCTGTGTCGCGCTTTTTATCGCCGCAAGACCGGATGCACAAACCCCATGGTGTGTGGTCACCTCAAGGGCGGCTCCGCCCAGTTCACCATGCACCATCGAGCCAAAGCCGGGCAGTGGCAGATCACCCTGCGAGGTTGCTGCGGTGAGTTGCTGCAGATCGTCAATGCTGAGGTTTGCGTGCAGCACGGCAGCGCGAACGGCGGACGCCGCCATCGCGCAATTCTGATGAGTGGTGTGCTGTTGGTTGTCCAGTGCGTAGTGGCGGGAGACGATGCCGTTCTGCGCGAGCATGCGTTTTTTCAACCGTGAGGGTTTGCCAGCAATTTTGCCAAGGATGGTCTCCATAGTGTCGTTGCCTACGGGACCGTTTGGTAAGAACGTGCCGCTGGCGGTGATATAGGCTGGCTTATTCATGTGAGTTTCTCAGTTGGTGATGGGTTAATCGACAACTGGAGTGTCGGCAAAAGGTTGGTTTATATGCACCATTTTGCTCTAGGTTATGGCTGGCGCGCCAAAAGGTATCGCTATGTAAGCCTTTGTGGCGGAGCCGTATTCTGCGGACTACACCCGGAGGCGGGGGCAGGTAGAGTGGGTCGGCTACGAGTGAGGATAAGGACGCGAGGCAATGACGGCCAGAACACGACTTCTTGAGGACATCATTAATGTCGAGCGTTACCCAATGGAGGGGGATGACGAGTCGGCAAGACAGCGACTGATCGAGAAGCACCGTTTAGAGCTGCAAACAAAACTCTATTGCACCTTGCCAAACTTTGTCGCCCAAGCCGCACTTGAGGCGATGGCCGCTGAAGCGAAGCAGCTGCGGAAAAGTGCCTACCACAACAACTCACTGCGCAACTGCTATCTGCATCAGCAGCAAGACCCTAGTCTTGACGCAGGGCATGCACGAAATCTGCTGGATCGATCCAGCACGCGCATGGTTGCCTACGACCAGATTTCCGAGACGTCTGTACTAAAAGCGTTTTACCACCACGACGCCGTTCGATCGTTGGTCGCACAGATTGTGAATGAAGGGTCGTTGTTTGATAACAACGACCCGTATCAGCCAGCAAACTATGTGTGTTACGAGGACGGTGACGAGTCTTCATGGCACTTTGATGCGGATAATTCGTTCACGATGACCCTGATGATTCAGCCGGCTGATGACGGCGGCCAGTTTGAAATGTCGCCACACACACGAACAGACACTGATCAGAACTACGATAGAGTTGCCCAGGTGTTGCGCGGCGAGCGCGACGACTCGGTGGTTTCGGTTGGGCGTGAGCCGGGTGCTCTGTGTATTTTCAAAGGCTGCAATTCGTTACATCGCGTGACACCGGTGAGGGGAGACACGCTGCGCATCATGGGAGTCTTTGTCTATGAGTTCACGCCAGGGCAGGTGGGGGATGCTCGAGTTAATCAGACAATCTATGGTCCGCGTGTTGGTGCCTAGGGAGTTACAGGTACCAAACCAGGCGCAGGTAGTATTGCCGGCTGGTGGCGGTTAACAGCTCGTCACCAAAACGACTCGCCGGGGCCAGCACGATGCCACCAAACTCGTCTCCTGAGCTGCCCGTTGGGAGGATGGCGCCAGCCTCGATGGTTGTGTTGTTACCGGCGGTGTAGCTGAAGGCACTTTGCACCAGCGGCGCTGTGTCCTGCAGATTCACAATAGCGGTGGTGGTGAGATTCAGTAGAGGCGTTAGCCCCAGTGTCGTACCCACCGCGGCGTAGTTTCGCTCGGCAACAAACAGTTCGCCTCTATCCAGACGGGCCAAAGCTGGGTTGCTGATGACATTGATGTTTTCTGCAGCACCATTGTTGCCATAGCCGTTGTGGTAGTACTCAACAAAGGCGTAACCGCTTTGGTCGCGGAAACTAAACGCCAGGTCTAGGTTGGCGACAAGGGAGTGGGTGGTTGTGCCGCGCTCACGCGAGCCTACCCAGTTGAGGCGCCAGACGGCACCGCCGAGTGGTCCTGAGAGGCTTGCCATAGCAACGTTGGCATCGAAGTGACGAGCGGCCACTATTTCGTATTCGAGGTTCTGGGTTGTGTTGCGAAAGCGTAAGGCGTAGGACCCCTGATCGGCGTGGGGGTTGCTTTCACCCTGTTCGCGACGCACCACGGCCAGGGCTTCGAGCTCTGAACCATTGTTGCCGGACCGGGTAACCAGCAGCGCATCACTCCCAACTTTGAAATCGCGGTCGGTGGCGGTGGGGGCAAAGGGGTTGAAGATATCCATTGGGTTGAACACCAGGCCGCTACCCAGAGATAACGCTTGTCGACCAAAGCGCGCCCGCCACTGATTTTTTTGCCAGACGAGCTGGGCACGATCCACCCGTGCAGCCAATGCATGGCGTGAGCCCGAGCTGACCGTGGTGGTGAGGTTCACGGCTCGCAGTTGATCGCTTGCCACGTTGATACCTTCGCCAGAAGATTGACCGCCGAACAGGCCTGCGTTTTCTATGACATCACCCTGCAGGCTGGTGAGCTCAGCCGCTAGCTCCCAACTCCACGGGCTGGTTGCAGTGCCAAGCTTGTTGTTGAGAGTCAGGCGGAAATCAAGGTTGGTGCCGTAGGCCGGGTTAACACCAAAGCGACTCACCTGATCAGTTTGGTCTGCGTTGAACCAGGTAGCTACGGCCTTAACCCGGGAGCTGGTCTCTATTGCGAGCGCTGTCGTAGGCAATAGCGTGCACGATAGCAGCAAGGCCCACTTCAGCAAGCCCCACTTCCGCAAGCCCCACTTCCGCAAGCAGTGCAGCAAGAGAGGCAACCCCTTCAATTGACGATTTTGCCGTCACGCATCTTGATCTGCCGCTCTGCGTAGTGCATCACTTCGGTGTCGTGAGTCACCATCACAATAGTGGTGCCCAGCGAACGATTGAGTTCGGTCAGCAGATTCATCAGGTCAGCGGTGGTTTGTGAGTCGAGGTTGGCGCTGGGTTCGTCAGCCAGTAACAGATCGGGTTCACTGGCTAACGCTCGGGCAATGGCTACGCGTTGCTGCTGTCCGCCTGACATTTCTGCCGGGCGGCGATCGGTGAGTTCGCCAAGGCCGACACGTTCCAGCATGGAATCGGCTCGTGCTTTTCGTGGTGCTGCGCCTACACCCTGTAACTGCAAAACAAACTCGACGTTTTCTCGCGCGGACAAAACAGGAATCAGGTTGTACGACTGAAATACGAAGCCAAGGCGTCGCAGTCTGAGGTCTGCCAGCTCGGTTTTATTCAGGCCATTGAGTAGTTCGTCTTGAATCCAGATTTTTCCGCTGGTTGGTTGGTCGAGCGCGCCGAGCATGTTGAGCAGCGTGGACTTGCCTGAGCCAGATGGACCGGCAATGCTGACAAATTCGCCGGGCTCGATCTGCAGGTCGACCTGATCCAGAGCCCGAACCTCGATGGCATTCTCCGCGCCCTGATAATAGTAGCGGGAGAGTTCTTCGCAGCGAACAATGCTCATAGGATTCCTTTCATAGTGATGTCACAGTGAAGAGACGGGTTAGTGTTTGTTGAGCGCAGCAACCGGATCGAGTGCAACTGCTCTGCGCGCGGGATAGAGGCTGGCAAGAAAGCCGAACAACAAAACGATGCTGACGAGCGAGAAAATGTCAGAGGGGAACACCACCGGATACAGCGGTCGATTCATGCCGGGAAATTCCATACCACCGGTAAACTGGCTAACGTCGATGCCACCTGAAAGCCAGAAGTAGATGCCTGCCGACACTAGTCCGCCGAGTGCCAGCCCCACGAATAAGATGATCCAGGATTCGACCAATACCTGTTGCAGTATAGAGCCCGGGCGCATGCCTACGGCCATGAGCAGGCCAAATTCTCGGGTGCGCTCCAATACGGCCGCAACCAGTGTGTTCACCAGACCAAACGCCAACGCGCCTAGAAAAACAATCTGCCAAACAACGACCATGCCCTCGACCAACTTGTACATTGCCCAGATGTTGGGGGCGACGTCACGCCAATCGCGAACCGTCAGTTCAGAGGTGGCCTGCAGTTGCTCTTGTAGGGCGAGAACCTCAGAGTGGGTAGCAAGAATGTTGGGGGCGCTGAGTGCTACCTCGCTGGTTTTGCCCTTCAATGCGAACGCCCGTTGCGCGAGTGCCTTGGTTACGTACACATTGGCGCGCTCCGCCGATTCGCTGTTGGCATGGTAGATACCAACGATTTTGAGGCCCAGCTCCGTGCGCTCGTTGTTCGAATTTTGACCCAGTAACACAATGCGCTTGCCAAGGCGTGTTTCCAGATCGTCTGCGAGGGCCTGACCAATAACAATGCCACGCTGTTCGGTTTGTAAGAAGTCTCCGTCGATGCGTAAACGTTGCACATGGGTCTCGTTGAGTTCGCGATTGACATGAATGCCCATCAGGGTAGCGCCACGCGCTTCGCGTTCGCTCTGCAACGTAACAGGGACCACAATACGATCGATCCACGGTAGGCCGGATTGGTTCAGTGCGTTGAGAGTCGCGGCGTTCAGATCAATGTTGAATTCTGCTTTTGGATTATCGGCCCAAGCGTGGTGATGCAGGAGAATCGAGCCGCCAAAGCGTTCAACCGTTTCTGTTAGCGTGGACATTTGCCAGCCGCGAATAAGAAAACCACCAGCGAGCGTTGCAGCCATGCCAATCGCAACGGCCAGCAGTAAGGAGGCGTTGCGGCGCCGCTGGCGCCAGAAATTGCGTCGAGCAAGGTTAATGATCAGAAACCATTTTCCCCAGAAACCAGCCTGAGAGTGGGTGCTGCGAGAGGTATTTGTCACGGCTACATTTCTTCCCTAATGGCTTCAACAATTTGCATGCGATGCACCCGCTGGGTGGCAAACCAGGCGGCGAGCTGAGTTGTACAAATCATGAGTAGAACTGCCATTGGGAGGGCCTTCCACAGAACCCCGAAGTGAATGCGCTCCGGCATTTGAAACTGGGCGAGCACGCTCTCTGCTTCTGCTCCGAGGCTGATGCCGGCCTGACCAACAAAGTAGGTGGTCAGCGCACCGAGCAGAGCGCCAACAAGTCCACCAATGGCCGCGAGCAACAGGGTTTCGAGTTGAATCGTGCCACGCAGGGTGAGTGGTTTGGCGCCCATCGCTAACAACGTTCCAAATTCTCTGGTGCGTTCGAACAGCATCATGACAAAAGTGTTGGCTATCGAGAAGGTAACTAGAATGACCAATACGCTGTAGAGCACACCAGAGCTTGCCTTGTCGCTGTCGATGGCACCCTGAATTTCAGGCATAAGGCGATTCCACAGGGCAACGTTTGGTGGGCCACCAGGGGTATCTGCCGTCTCTTTGAGCGTGTCGGCAATGGCGTTATTTAGCACGTCGGAGTCTGCGCTTGCGTCGTTAAAGTCGTCGTACATCACGGCGACTGAATGGGCGGCGCCCTGCATTTCAAACGCCTCTTGAAACAGCCCAAGGGGCACATGGACTAGGGCGCGGTCGAGAGCGGGTTGCCCTGACGAGATAAGCCCAACAATGTTTGCGATTAAAACAGCCATGCCATCTTCCGGTGTCACACCGAGCAGCACAATTTCGTCACCGACGGTTAGGCCCAGGTTTTTTGCTAGAACTCGACCGATGACCGCTTCTGCGGCCGGTGCTGTCCGATTCCCGGTAGTTGCGAGATAGCGGCCTTCATCGACAGCGCGAGGTAGCCAGGACACCTTGCTTTCGTTTGCAGGGTCGACGCCGATGACCATTGCACCATGGGTTGTTTCTTCGTTCGATGCGAGTGCGGTACTCATCGCGCGGGCGGTTGCTGCTTTGATGGATTTGTCGTTGCGCAAACGAGTAGCCAGTGCTTGTGCGCCTTCGAGCACAAAGCGCACTCGTGGTTCGTCGACATAGTCGGTGCGTTGTATCTGTACGTGCCCGTGGACGACACTTGCCCCGTGATTAACCATGGTGTCGTAGCTGCCGTACTGCATCGATACGACAAAGATCAGTATGAACACCATGAACGCCACCGCGCCTGCCGATAACAGAGTGCGTCGTGGGTTGCGCCAAAGGTTACGCCAGGCGAGTGCCCAAACCAGTTGCATCAGGGGTTCTTCAGGCTGAATTGGGTGAAGAGGCGATCTTTCAGCTCGACGTTGAAGTTGATGTTCTGATAGACAATCTCGGTCCAGTGATCATCATCTTCGAGTGAGTTCATGCGCATTCGCGTGGCGATGATGCGGCCATCGCCGACGTCCTTAATGTCATGCCCGGTCATGCGCTTGAGCGGCTGCAGGTCTTGATCAAAGAAGGTTTGTTCGAGCAGTACAATGTCGTCGCGAATTTTCAGTTCCTGCTTGCCCCAGACCACAGGAGCGTCAGCGTGGGGAATAGAGGTAATGGTGAATACCTGGTGTCCGTCAGCGCGTGGCAGTGGCGAATCTGTGGTGACTTTGAAGCTGTGATCGAAGTATTCCTTTAGTTCGTCGCTGCGCGCCAAATCGTTGAAGGAGAAGTCAGAGCCGCCCCAGCTTTGCGCCATCATTGAACTGGGCAGGCGAATAACTCGGTTGAGCTTTGGCGTGTAGGTCCACATCTGCCTGCCGGCCTTCAGCGTGCCGTTGCCTGCCTCACGCGCGGGCTGGGTGAAGCGGATTAAGCTGTCAGTATCGCCGCGCGTCCAGGCCTTGAGTGCAGAATTACGTTCCCACTTTGGACGGTGCACCGTCATGGACATTTCTGAGTAAGACGACAGACCACGAGTGCGTTCGAGTACGGCCTCGATTAGCTGCGCTGCTGTGGCAGTTGGGTCGAGCGCGGCGACCTCAGCGCGGGCGCCAGGTGACAGTGGAAGCACTAAAACCAGTGCAACTAACAACAAAGGTCGCGACTTTGCCGCATTGAACAGGACACAGGAGATGGTTTGCTTCATTTATCGCTCGCTGGTGCAGTCTGAAAGTGGCTCAGAAATTCCACGACAAGGCTCATTGCGTGCTCGTTGGGTATTGACGCGGCTAGTGATTCGGGAGCGGCCCCGAGCATGCGCTCAAGGCTTACGCGTAAAAAGTTGATCTGCGCCACAAAGCGAGCCGTGTTGAGATCGCCGTTGATTGCTGCGCGACTGATGCGCAGGAGGCTGTCGCTAAGTAGTGGCATCAGGAAGTCGGTAGCGATCGTCGCATTCGGCACCTCGAAGGAATGTTCTGCGATTCCCTGGCTAATAATGTCTTCGAGCAGCGGGCGAAACACGCGTTGTTCGGTTGCCGTAATTTGCACCATCAGTGTCGAGTTTTCAGGACGCAGCATGACGGTGAACATTTCAGCGCTGATCGCGGCGTGTTCCTCATGCCATTGCCAGCCCGACTGGATAAAGGCGTTTAGCCGGGTGATGGCGGGAGCGTGGGCGTTGTCCTCCTGCACCCGCCGAGTGACATCTGTTGTCAGCCTCTCAACCAGTGCATCCAGCACCGCCGCCTTGCTCTGGAAATGGTGGTAAAAGCTGCCTTTCGATATACCCAGTTCGCTGATGATGGTGTTGACGCTGGTGGCGTCAAAGCCGCGTTGGCTGATGAGCTGCCAGGTGGTTTCTACAATAGCCTGGCGACGCTCTAGGGCGCGGCTTTGTTGAGCGCGCGCTGGCCGAGGTGGGGTAATTGGCGGCTGAGTGGCCGCTCTGCTGGAGGCAGCGGGCTCTGGGTGAGTTGCGTCGTGGCCAATGTTCATAAGGACACACTAACCTTAAACCGACCATCGGTCTAGACCGATG
>JALZVT010000164.1 GCA_023300545.1 Pseudomonadales bacterium | reverse complement strand
TTTCCTGAACTGAGCGATATGCGGGACCAAATACGAGCTGAGATTGAATTGATTCAGCCGATGGATGACTTGGAGAGGAGCCACCTGGCTAACACTCTAGAGTGGGTGGATTCTGGTGTGGAACTTTGCCGTCTCGTTAAGCCCGACACTCCCGCGAAGCACCTAATTTCCTATTTCCTGCTCGTTGATGGCGACTATATGCTTTTGGTCGATCACATCAACGCTGAGCTTTGGTTGCCAACCGGTGGACACGTTGAGCCTAATGAACACCCTCGAACTACGGTGTCGCGTGAAGTAAAGGAAGAACTTGCTGTGGAAGCTAATTTCCTGGTTGATGCGCCTATATTTTTGACTGAAACCTGCACCGTAGGAAAAACGGCAGGGCATACCGATGTTTCATTGTGGTATGTGCTTGCCGGAGATCGAGAGCAGGTTCTAACTTATGACCACTCAGAGTTCCTGTCAGTGCGTTGGTTTCATCGAGAAGAAGTTCCTATGGATAGGACGGACCCACATATAGATCGGTTTCTTCGTAAGTTCTATTCATCTTGAGCTATGCCTCTTCAGGCCCTACGTCTTGTAGCCGAATTGAGGTGTTATGTGACACGGTTGCGTGACCAGAACCAGCCGATGTCGCCGTGATCGACGTAGCCCAATTTGGTGTTCTGATGGTTTAGGCCGTCAATAAGTCGGGCATTCACGCCCATTCGTTCTCTAAAGTTTGGATCGGTAGCGACCCAATGCGTTGTGCAACCGCACCGAGCGCAACTGTGGAATTCAAGTGCTTTGCTGTTCCAGATATAGGCGGTTGTTGATCCGGCCACTGTTTTTATAGTGACATCGTCTCGATGAGCGTAAGCCCAAAAGACGCCCAATCTACGGCAGATTGAGCAGTTGCACTCGAATATCTCTGTTGGTTTTTTTGAGAGTCGAACTGAGATGTCGCCACAATGGCAGCGCGCCTCCTTGAGGGATGATGCTTCCATAGCGATTGCAATCTCCAAGCTCAACACTGACTGCTCGTTTATATTCGACTCGGCTATAGTTGGCAAGAATCGCTTTGGGTTATCTTTTGGTAGCCCTATGAAGTAAGGATGTATTGTGTTTGATCCCGGTGAAATTGTTCTCAGTGAAAATGATGTTCTGCTCAGATCCCTCACAATGGGTGATGCTGCACAGCGGACAGGTTGCAATACCACCTGTGAGTTCTTGCTCTTTCGATATGCGTTTGAAGTCTGGGGTGTTTATCGGATATCTATTCGTGCGGACGAGCGAAAGATTCGATCTCGACGCGCCATTGAGCGTGTCGGTGGTAAGTTCGAGGGGATAAAGCGCGCTGATAAGCCAGGTTGGGACGGGGTGGTACGTGATTCGCCTTACTATTCCATCATGAATGATGAATGGCCGGAAGTGAAAGCACGATTATCTTTGCTTACCCAATAGTCTCAGCGCAACAAACTCTCATTCTATAGTTATAGGTGTTTCCGATATGACTCAAATTCAAAATACTGATCTCACGCCAATCTACCACTACGAACAGCTTGCCGATTGGCTGGGTACATCTGGCCAACCTAAGTCAGAGCAATTCGCCTTGATAGCGGATGCGGGTTATCAGTTAGTTGTTAACCTTGCACTGCCATCCTCCGATCACGCGGTCGCGGATGAGGGGACGATTGTTACCCGTTTGGGTATGGTTTATGTCCATATCCCGGTTTCTTTTGAGTCGCCGCAAGTTGAAGACTTGCAGCGCTTTTTTGGTGTGTTAGATGCCTTCTCAGATTCCAAGGTTTGGGTGCATTGTGTGGTTAATGCCAGGGTGTCGGTTTTTGCCTACCACTATTTGACCAAGCGTCGTGGGTTTTCGGACTCGGACGCAAAGTCGTCGCTGCTTGGTCGGTGGGAGCCGGAGATGGATGAGGTGTGGCGGGAGTTTCTAGCCGTCACTATTTGACAGAGACTGGCGTGCCGCAGTTATCTGCGGCCGGTAGCAATTTATTCTGACCAAACTGCGAGTTCGTTGCCGTTTGGGTCTATGAAGTGAAACCGTCTTCCGCCGGGGAAGCTAAATATCGATCTGGAAATTTTGCAGCCGTATTCCGCGATCTGCGCTTCTAGTCGTTCGAGTTCTCGATAGTACAGAACGACCAGAACACCACAGTTGGATGAAGGCTTGGTTTCTAGTGTAAAGCCACCGTCGATGCCTGCGCCCTGAAAGCTGATGTATTCGGGCCCATAGTCGACAAACTTCCATTCCAGTACTTCACCGTAAAAGGCCTTGGTTTTGTCGATGTCGGTTGCTGGGAATTCGATGTAGTTGATCTGTCGGTCGGTCATGGTCGAAATCCTGCGACGTTGAATGAGGTTTATTCTACAATCATGATAACGGACTCCTATGTGTCTGAATAAGAATGTAGAATCGGCTACCCAATTGGAAAATGCGACGTCTCTCGATGCAGGTAGTGAATTAATGAGTGAACAGGAAAATTCTCAGTTCGACCCTCCTATGACGGATGAAGAAGCTGAGCTTGTGGGCCAGTTGAGTGAGTCAGAGCTCGAATTTGTTGATGGCTTTCTTATCGAGAACATTGGGCAAACGTGGATGAAGAGTGCCTTTCTCATCGGCGGTGTGATGCTAAAGATTCCTGACGAGTATGAAGAGCTACCCGATACCTTCTATTCCGCGCGACTAATGGTGCTCGAGAAAAAGGGGCTGATCGCAGTAAAGGGCGATCTCAGGAAAATGAAGCTCTGTGAGATTCAACTCTCGGCCTAGATGCGCTAGCCGGCTCGGTGAGCCGTTGGCGTATTTGCAGGCGTTACTGGTCTAAAATTCCAGTGGGGAAGCCATCGATACTGGTGGTGTTCTTTTCCTCCCAATATTTGCGCACCCCGTCTTCACCTCGCTTCTCTGACCATTGTGCCAATATGTCGCGGTCTTCCTGGTACTCCATAAGCGGCACGGCGTACCCGCATGAGGTTTGCACCAGATCGATTTTCAGTTTGAAGTACTGCCTGGCGCCCACTGGCGCTGGAATGTGCTTTACGCAGGATTGCCAGTCAGAATGATTGGGATGAATGGTTTGTGCCTGGCCGTAGACTCTAAGTATTCGCGGTAGCCCTTCAAAGGAACACCACATGATGGTCATGCGGTTAGTGTCCAGTATGTGGGCTGCAGATTCATTGCCACTGCCGGTGAGGTTTTGCCAGAGAATTTCATTGGGCCCCAGTACACGAAGGCTCTCTTGTCCTTTGGGTGACAGATTCACTCGGCCGTCTTTAGCGGCCGTTGCGACAAAAAACAGATGTTGGCGTTTGATGAATTCGGCAAGGTCTTCTGAAAGAGCGGGGTACTTGTCTGACATGGATATCTCCCTAAGTAGTACTTAGCTTTAACCACAGGTGGTGGTAACCGCGCAGCATCGACGAGTGAGTGCGTTCGTTTTCAGCGTCTGCGACGTGCTCGATAGTGGTGAATCGCTCTAACATTCCCATCAAGGCGTGCTTGGCTTCCATGCGTGCAAGTGGCGCACCGATGCAAAAGTGAATGCCGTGGCCAAATGTATGATGGTCTGCGCGCTTACGATCAAGGCGAAACGTGTCGGGGTCTTCGTAGTGGTCCGGGTCTCGATTCGCCGAGCCCAGAATTGTGTAAACCGTCTCGCCCTTGGCTACTTTTTGCCCCTGGAATTCGACATCAGCGAGCGCGTTGCGACTAATCCAGTGAACCGGTGGATCGTAGCGTAGACATTCTTCAATCGCGGCGTCGATTGCATTAGCGTCAGCGCGGAGTTCATTCCAAACTTGTGGGTGATCTGCAATGTAATGCAACAGATTGCTCAGAAGATTGGTTGTGGTCTCGTTGCCGGCGATAAGCAGAAGCTGACAGTAGCCCACCACCACCTCCTCGGTTAATGCATCACCCTCGACTTCGGCGGCCACAACCTTGCTAATAAGATCGTCGCCGGGATTGGCCCGTCGCTTGGGAATTTCGCCGCGAAAAAATGCCATCATTTCCTGGATGTCGGGCATGCGCTCTTCCATGGTCTTTGCGGTGCCGGTTGCCGTCAGGCTGTCAGACCAACGTTTGAAATCGTCTTTGCGCTCGTAGGGGATACCCATGAAGTGAGAGATCAGTGCGACAGGCAGAGGAATTGTGAGTGCTTCTGCGATATCAACCGGATGCTGGACATCGATCTCTTCGATTAACTGGGTCACCACGTTCTCTAGGTTCTGTTCAATGTCTTTCATGACACGAGACGTGAAGGAGCGATTGACGATCGCCCTTAGGGCCGTGTGTCGCGGTGGATCGTCGTGAAGCAATGGCAGGCTCATAGTGTCGCCCGCTCTTCCCGCCGCAACCTCAGACGAAAAATTGGCAGGGTCTTTCAAGACGGCGCGCACGTCGTCGTAACGAGAGAGTACCCAGCCCTGCACGTCTTCAGCCCACCAGATGGGTTGTTCTTTACGCCATTTTTCGTAGATCGGGTAAGGGTCTGCGGCGAACTCGAGATCTTGAAACTTCATGGGGTGGCGTCTGGTCTGAGTGGGACCCTGAGTTACGGCCAATTGCTGGGATTTGTCAAACTTGACCGTTAGATGGGGCGTTGTACAACGGCAGCAACCGTGTCTTCTGCGATCGCGAGCACTGCGTCGCGCCAGCGTTGTTCGTCGGGGTAAAACGCGTTCATCATGCGTTGTTTGGTCGCTGTCCCGAAGTCGCTTTGCAGGCTTGCGTGCCTATGCAGGTATTGGTCTTGAATGAGCGCGCCCCCGACTTCCATAGAGTTGACCGTGCCGTATTCAAGTGATGTCCCAAGTATCGGGTGGCCGAGTTCGGCTTCAACGCCGGTTAGAATTGAGCCGGCGATTTCGATGGCGACTGAGCTCTTCGAGCGTATGTTGCCAACGCGATCGCCCCACAGGTTTGTGGCCGCTGCCAACTGCGGTGAACCCTGGTCCATTTCGACAATGCACTGGCCGGTGCCAAACGCGCCAAGTGCTGTATGAATGTCGATCCAAGTGATGTCGCGGTTTGCGAGTGTGGTGGTTGCCACTTCACGGATCATCCGGTTAGACCATTGGGGTTCGAGACCGCCGTAAAACTGGCCCTGCGGGAATTTGTATTGACCGCCGCTCCAGGCTGATTGCAGCCAGCGTGGATTGTCTGGATGCGTGCGCCCAGCGGCCACTAGGGCATCACCAATCTG
>JALZVT010000163.1 GCA_023300545.1 Pseudomonadales bacterium | reverse complement strand
GGCAACCCGTGTTTTCGGCCAGCTGCGGACGAAGCTGCGTTTCCATCTTGCGACGAAACTACGCCAATGGCGGCTTACGTTCTTGCTCAATTTTCTCGTAGATTTCTTCTCGGTGTATCGCTATCTCACGCGGTGCGGATACTCCGATTCGCACCTGATTGCGGTCCAGCCCTGTCACGGTTACGACAATGTTGTCATTGATTCGAATCGACTCGCCGACGCTGCACGAGAGTATCAACACTTTGATCGAGGTTTCTGGTGAACACTTGTGCGAGATGACATCGTCACAAGCCACTTAGTGAGGTTAGCGCAGCCTCAAAGTCCTGCTCGACCACCCAATGCCTCTTGACCGACAGCAGACCTAAATAACGGGAAAATATGTCTACATCCCTCGCACTTCCTACAAGGAAAGCGCACCCGCGAGATCCTTTTAGGGGAGTTGGTTTCGCCAAACTATCCAAAAAGCCACTCCAAAAAGAGCACGGGAGGTTCAAAATACCTCGCTCGAAAACAACCTTACGAAAGTCCCAAATGACGTCGTGGCCGGAGTGTGCGGGATCTTCGGGGCCAACGACCGCTCTCGTCAATTCGTCCAAAGAGGGTGCATCCGTCGGCTCGATGCAATACACGGCGTATTCTTCGTCGTATCGAGAAGCGAACATCTAGAAACGTCCCGAATTCGTATCGCCTTGATGAAAACCTATCCAGGTGACCGCTTCTCCAAGATCGGTCAGCACGATCCAGGGCCAGGGTACAGAGAGCTTGCGAATCAACACTTCAATTCGCTCGCGACAGGCTGAATCCTTTACAACTATCGCTCGGTGATGGACGGACGGAACGAAAACTTTTGACTTAAGAAGCTCCGTCAATAAATTCAGGAGCTCTGGGCCAAACTGATCAGAATCCGACTTTCGAAGGTCCCATAATACAGCGCAATCACCTCGCCCAAGTTCCTCGGTACGAATCAGTGCGTGTACTGTGTCCTCCTTTGAATACGAGCCATCAGACTCATTGAATACAACACCTAAAACCGAATTGATGCGAGTGTGGATCAAAGGCAGTAACACATGATTTTATGCCTCGTAACAAAAAGTCAGGCAAGTATGCAGCTTTAGCGGGGCAACATACGGAAGCAAACGGGAATAAGAAAAATCTCCACTTTAATCGCACTATCACGCCACAATATGTGGCAATTCGATTTGTGGTCGCACCTTTCCAGTGCGAAAAGAGGCGTTTAACCTGAAGCTTTGGCTTGAAGACCACGAACGTCTGCGTTGCAGTGAGTGTCACCCATCGCCATAAACGTGAGTTTGCTAATGCGAGATGGTGTCAATATACCTTCAGAGAGACTAGCCCCTCTTCGTCCGCTTTGGGCACGAAGCACGCGTCGCTCGCCCCTCAGATTACGTCTGCTTACGAGGTGGATTTAATCTAGATCACAAGATACGGGCGATCTGCTCCATAGCTGCCGTTCAAATCAGGTCTGGCTACACGTGCTGTCGGCCAGTAGCTGAAGTAGAAGGTCCCTAGCCCCAGCTTTACTCGGTCGTGACTGCCACGCTTGTTGCTCCACGACTCATACCGGCTCCATCTCGAAATCTCACAAACACCCGACCGTTTGCCGGGTCTAGAGATATATTCTCTTCTGAAACAACAAACACTGAAAACGTGGGTGTTTCGTTCGCTCCAATGGTCACGATCACAGGGTCTGTTGTTGGGCTCACCGGATTGATACACACCCCAGTAGTTGGATGGGTTTCGCAGAGACTGAGTTGCACAGGTAGCATCGCTGAGCCAGTGTCTGCAGTAACCTGTAGGCTTGCGCTGTCACCCACATTCGCCGAGGCGACAGAGAAGGCACCCGCTCCGGTAGTAGGGTTAACTCGAACGATACCGTCGTTCGATACGGTTGCCGCTAGAGCAATAACGTCAGCGACGACTCCATCTGTCGCCGACAGCAACAGAGTATTCAGACCAACCACGCTCGACGCTGGTCCTGAGTTATCGCAGCGATAACGGAGGCTAATCTCAGTGGGTGGTAACTCAGCGTTTGGCCTAATGCCGAATACAAAGCTCTGGGCCTGCCCCGCTGGGATATCAACGGGTGTATCGCTCTCACCCAATGGCACGTTTGTCGCTGAATTGGTCATCTGGTAGAAAAAGTCAGCATCCAACTGAGGGTCGGCCAACGTAAGGCTGCAAGCTTGCGCGTCGGCTGTGCCAGCATTGATAATTGTGGCGAAGGCTGTAGCGGTGTTTCCCAGGCGTACCGAACGACTTGTAGGCAACGCCGAGGAGACGAGTGCCACGTCAGCCAATCCAGTTAAGGTTACAAAATACGTTTTCACAACGCCGGTACCAAATAAAACGTGCAGCCGCCCATTTTCTTCGACCGCACCCCCACAATTTGTTCCAAGTTCGATTTTGTTGCCGTCTGGAATGGCAGCACTGCATAGTAAAGATGACTGGTCTCTTAAAAGAAACTGCGATGTGGTTGCAGTTAGAATCTCTATGGGGACGCCTAATTCACTATCGCCAAAATTCCCCGTCTCGCCGGTACTGCCAAAGTAATAGGCAGAGGATTCAGCAATGAAACCTAGACCGAAGAGCACTGTGTATTCGCTGTCGAAAACGGTATCACCAACAAATCTGGCGATACCTTCCGATTCCCCAATGATAAATGAGCTTTCGACACCAAGCGCACTATCCACAAGCCAAACCGTCGGTAAAACATCGAATTGGGAGTTGTCGGAGGATGTGCCGACAACGACGGTACCCGCATTATTGATGTCGCGAGCTGCCCCTTCATTGCTCAGGGGGCCGGGCAAGAAAACAGCGCCGTCAGTTTCGGACGTGTAGGTGTTTGCGGCGATTCCTTCAAAAGAGCCGGCGAAATCGCCAGAAGCATTTACCCCCATAACCCGTGCATTACTAAAAAATTGCGGATTGGATTCAGTAAATAGTTCGGTAGGGTTTAAATAATCTAATCTGAAAGCTCCCTCAAGGCCGAAGAAACTCGCTGCGATGTATCTCCCATCAGCGTCACTAAACCCACGCAAATCACTATCCGGTCCTATCAAAACAAACGACCCATCGTCGCGATACGCCCTCAGCTCGCCCGTATCACTCTCTGGAGTGGCGTAAATAATGGGTCCGCCATCGAACCAAGCTAACGCCAACGGCCTGCAGAAATCACACACGTCGACAGAGCTGACCTCTTCCAACACTAGTTCGGCAGCCCTTAGAGGGGTCGCCAGAATGCCTAGAAGTAAACACAGACAGATTCTTGATCGCTTGAGCATAGCTCGGTGGTCCCTACTCCGGTGTTCTCACCGACAGGCTAGTGGCGCCTCGCAACACACCATTTTCATCGACAAAGCGCACGAAGACGCGGTTGTTCGCCGGGTTAAAGTCAATGTAATCGCTGGCATTCAGGGTCACCATAAAGCTGGCAGTGGCGTTGGCCGTCAATGTGAGTCCGGTTTGCTCGCTTGAGGTTTCAAGGCACTCCCCGGTGCTGGGATTGGTAGGGCAAACCAACATCTCCAATGGCAGCGCCACTCCGGCCGTGTCCAGCCTTACTGTTATCTCCGCAGAACTACCGACATTAGCCACCGCCACCGCAGCACTTGCGCTACCGCCGATAGGAATAGCCAAGTCTGTTGTGGTAATGAGCGCAACCACATCAGCAACCGGGTCTATAGAGGCAGACAGACTGAGTGTGTTTACGCCGACTAGCGAGCGCGTCGGGGTCGAGTTTGCGCAATCGTAGATCAGCTCAACGTCGGTTGGATCAAAGGGGGCGCTTGGGGTTAAGCCAATAACAAAGGTCTGCGAGCCAGCTGCCGCAATATCTGCAGGGACATTCTGATCGCCCACCGCGGCGTTGGTTACAGGATCTGTCTGGTGGTAGTCAAAGGTGGCAGGAATATCGCCCTTCAGCGCCATTCGACAGCCAAACGAATCGAGATTAGCTTCGGTATTTAGCACGGTAACAAAGGCCGTTACCACTTCTCCAACCTGCGCGCTGCGCGACGCCGGGAGCACGGCGCTGGCAAGCGGAGATGAAGTTTCAAAGCCGTTCACGCGGGGCACCGCCGCCAGCTCCGCCGCAGATGGCCAGGCATCAAGCCGGGCGACCCACCCTTCTTCCAGACCCTGAGGGTTCAATCCGGTGCCAACAATTGTCAGGCCATTCGCTGACAAGCCTGTCACCTCCTGCAATATCCATCCGGTCAGGTCAAGATCAAAGTGCGCCATGAGTAGTGGTTTGAGGTCCACGTACTGGCCTATGTGCTGCAAGGCCGCTGTCATGGTAACTGGACTGCTGCCCGCGATAGTTGCACCGTCGGTTGAGATAGTCCGAAAGTTAAGCTCAACGGGCAGCAGGGGTTTCTCTCCGGCAAGCGGTCCAAAAAAGAGATCGAAGACGCCACTTATGAGCACTTCATCGTTGGCAGTGATTTTAATAGCCGCAGACGAGCCCGGATTAGGGTTAAGGTTTGCGATCTGGCTGACGTTGTTGTTTATATTCCAGAAAGTTGGAAATCCACGAGGCACTGGGAGAAAAAGTGGGATGCCTGGTCCGGAAAGCTGCTGGGTTAGGTATCTAAATGAGCGGCCGACTATAATTGATCCATCGCCGCTGACAGCAAAGGCCTCAGTCAGAGACTCACCTGCCAACCTCGGCAGGTATTCCATACCTCTGCCAGAACGCCAGGCAAACGCCTGTTGCGTGCCAGGTACTATGGTGCAATTAAATCCGCCGCACCCTTCCGCGGGTCCACCATCAATACCCACCACTGTGTTGCCGTCGTCAGACACATCGAGCGCCGCACTGCCACGGCTGGACAACGCACCAAGCCCAACCATCCCAGTTCCGGCCGTCCAGCGAAACGCCTCCATCTCACTGCCGTTGAAGGCCTGGCCGACAATCGCCTGACCGTCGCTTGAAACGGCGTTGGCCAAACTTTCACCCAAAGCCAGGTCTCCCAGCAGAACAAAGCCCTCTGCAGCCGACCATCGACTGGCCTTTTGCACCCCGTTAACGAGTACGGAACCGACCACCGTCTGACCGTTATCGGAGACTGCATTCAACTGGCTGCCGGAGTCATTGAGCTGGCCGACACCAGTGAATTCGGCAGCCGCGAGGGTGGGCTGCACAAACAACAAAGCCCAGAGGGAGGCTAAAACCAAAGTGCTGGTGACTGTTTTCATGGCGTAGTTCCTTTGCTGCCCGAAGCATGATCAGTGCGGCCATGCTACAGGGTAATCTCCCCATTTCTAAAGTCCTTGAGAAGTAGGCAGCACGCTCCTGCCGTTGCTGCCGTTATGAGTTACGCCTGCTTCGGCTTAGGTTTAGGTTTAGGTTTAGAGTAGATCACGAAACGCAGGCGATACCCCATCAAACCAAATTGGATCAAGTCAATTTAGCATCGCATCCCCAGTGAGCAGACGTAGCAAAGGCGTTAGGCTACCCGTGCTTCGGCCATAAGCAGACGAACAACAAACTGTGCTATCAACGGAGCGAATCTGCATAATTCGTCTATATAACTGGTGTTAGGCGGCTACTAGGCGTCATGCGAAAACCACAGTGGGAAATGCACGCGGTTCTGGTGTTCCATCATGGAGTTGACATTCAAGATGTCGAGAACGATTTTGGCTTTCCGGATGATCCCGAATTTGACTCGGTCTTTGTAGAAGCTGATGACTCCAGCCTGATCGAAGCAACTTTCTATACCACAGTGGACGAAGTCGGTGCTAACCAGCGATTCATGCAAGCGCTTCGACTGTTGCGAGATCATTTTGGTATAGAGAGTATTGATTCGTATGAAATAGAGCTAAACATACGAAAGCCAGAGTGGGAGTTACGAGTACTACTCTTGCTTCAGGATGGTGCTGACATGCAGGATGTTATGTATGACATCGATTTTTCGGACGATGAAGGATTTTCAGCTGCATTTGATGTGACCGAGGGCTCCAATCTGATAGACGCTAGCTTTTTTGTCGAGACTGAAGAGGGTGTTCCGAATCAGCGTTTCTTGCAGGTGATTGGTTTGTTGCGAGAGCACTCCGGCGTAAAGAGTATTACCTCATACAATATAGAGGCTAGTGATTGAACACTCGAGCACTAACACTCGGGATTGGACTGCTAGTAGTTCTTGGTGTTTTGGAGCACGAGGTTTGCCGATTTAACCTCTCGCCCCCTAACGAGCAGCCGGAGTTGACGCTCGGAAAGGCAGCAACGGGCACATTTGAGTCTAAGCAGCACGCTCGGCGAACGTCTGCTATGACTGAGCATGTGATCCACCGCAGAAGAATTCCGGTACATTCTACATAGCGGCCAGAGCTGGAATGACTGGATACTCGTACTTTCGGCCAACGAACGTGGAGCATGATATGCATCAGTGCGTCAGATCTGCATAATGCGCCCATACAACGGCTGATAGGCGGCTGAAACGCGTGATCCGATAACAACTAAGTTATTCCGACGATCATCTCGTTGAGGCTTTTCGGAATTGGATCACCACCTTTCCCCTTGCTTCTCGCGGTTCTTTTCAACTATGGGCGACGGCTGGATCTATATCTAATCAGGCGTGGAGCCAAGCGCTCGCCTTTGTATGGAGAGAAAATCACTGTTGATCTTACGCCCGAGTCTTTTCGCCAAACTTGCACCATGCACGAACTAGAATTCCAGAGGGCTTCGTTCAGTCACGCGGTAAGGTTTGAGGAAGCAGTACTTTTGTTCTTCGAATCAACCGAATATTCGTGGTTGCCAGATTCCGGCTTGAATCGCCAAGAAAGCGCAGATGCTGCCACTAAGATCATCGGCGATGCACTCCCATTGTCATATCGGAAAGGCACGTGAACTAAAGTTAATGTTCAATCTTTTTACGGGTAATTCGGCGGGAGCATCCCGCAGCCTCTAACAAGTGGCTGAAGTTTTTCCACTTGCAGGCGATGTAATTGCTGGCGATCGTTCTGTCGAAGAAGTGACTACAGTAATCACCCAGAAACTCAAAAAATACATTCGCGATCTGATTGTGATCGTGATGGACCTAGGTGACTGCAAATACCAATCACGGGTAAGTGTAGTCGGCGCGGCGCAGATCGCCATACCTTAACCAATGGGTTAGCGACTTAGCGTAGCAACCACACGCTTACCGAGATGAGCAGCCGTGTCCTTATCTATGTCTTGCAACTCACCAGCATGGCTCGCCTGTGCTCCAACCCCCAGATAGAATCCGTTTGGATTCAGTCCGTCTGATGGGCTCGCCCCGGTTCCCACCCACACCATGCCCATCTGCATGGCGAAGGTCGTGAGATCGAACAGTGCATTCAGTTTGTCGCCTGCTGCAAGTGAAGATACCGTAAACGCCGCGCCCAACTTGCCATTCCATTGGTTGCTGTACCAGCGGCCGGCCATCGCATCCAAAAAGCATTTCATCTGTCCGGCAACACCACCCATATAGGTCGGCGTGCCAAAAATAATCGCATCGCAGTCATCAAGCGTCGCCGCCATGGCATCGTTCATCCAGCGCCCTTCACTAATGTCCGCACCAACCACTTCAAGCACGTGACAGGTGGCGCCTGCCGATTCAACGCCAGCACGCACGGAATCAGCCAGAGCCCGCGTGGTGCCTGTACCACTAAAAAACACCAATCCAACTGTCGCCATTAGGTAACCCTTCTATCTGTTGGCAATGTACTCATTAAACCGCGGCGATGGCCGCTTCCAATGTGCTTTGTGTCACTGCGCGGCGGTCCTCACCCCAGGGCATCGGCATCAATACAGGGTGCTCCACACCAGCATCGACATAGCCTGAGACAAACTGCGTGACCTCTGCGCCCGAACCAATAAAGTCGATCGCCTGAATCATCGCCTCGGAAATAGCGGCAGTCGCACCGTCTCGATCTTTTGCCGCGTGTTTCTCACGCAACTCGTTCACCTCGTCAGCAAACCCAGCCGCGCGAAACATATTGGCGTAGCCATCAGCCATCGCATAGTTATACAGGTCGCGGCGTGCTGATTTGGCAGAGCGTTCTAAATCTCCTACACAGGCGTGCACATAGGCAAAGATCTTCGCATCACCACCACTCCGCACCTTGGCGATGGAGTCTGGTACGTGATTGACCGGGATGTAGTTGAGCAGCACACCATCGGCAACCTCACCCGCAAGCTTGAGCATTTGCGGACCCAGTGCTGCCATAACAATCTTTGGCTTGCGCTCACCCAGCCGCATGCCCAAACGGAAACGCTTCACTGACCAGAAATCGCCTTCGAAGGTCACCGACTCGCCAGACAGGCACTCCCGCAGCAAGGCCACATACTCGCGCATCATGGCGATCGGTCGGGTCACCTTAGGCTGACCATGCATATTTAGAATGCCCGGTGCTGACACGCCGACACCAAGCCAAACATCCGCATCTGGGCTCAGGGCCTGCAGCGTGGCTGCAGACATCGCGGCAAGTGGTGGCGTACGCACCTGCACCGGAACAATGCCGGTCGCCAGGTCAAGCTTTGGCGCCGCAACAGACACGGCACCCAGCAATGACAGCGCATCGGTGCCGTTCGCCTCTACCGTCCAAATCGATTTATAACCCAAACCTTCAGCCGTTTGCGCAATATCCACAACCGCCTTCGGTCCAAGCACGCCAAGGCTGCCAAAGGTTACGCCCAACGGCACACGGTGCTTTCCACTCATCTCAGACCCTTAATAAGAAATTATCAACAGATGAAGACTACCACTCCTGATCGGAGCGAGCGTAAGCTTGCGGGTCAACAATGGGGGAATTGGAATGTCCAACTACAACGAAGTCGCTCAGAAATTTCTGGCAATGGCCCATGAGATCGTCTGGTGCACGGTAGCCACCGTTGATCCAGAGGGCCGTCCACGTTCGCGCGTACTGCACCCGATATGGGAGTGGAACGGCACTGAACTAACCGGCTGGGTTGCCACTGGCAAAACACCCATCAAACTGGCTGACATCGCACAGAGCGCCCACGTGTCATGCAACTACTGGACACCCTCCCAGGACACCTGCGTTGCTGAGTGCTCAGCAGAATGGGTCGAGGGCGCCAAACTCAAACACCACGTGTGGGATTCTTACGTGAATGGCCCAGAACCTGTGGGTTACAACCCAGCCATGATTCCGGGTTGGGAAAACGCCGACGCACCCGGTTTTGACGCGTTGCGCCTAACGCCTCATCGCCTGCGCGTCATGCCTGGGGCGTCACTGATGAACGGCACCTACAAAAGCGACAGTTGGCGTAAGTAACCCTCGCTACGGTGGGGACTCTAGATCTTCTCTATCGGCGGTATCTGCCATTCGCCGTTAAGCGCACTGTCGGTTGGCCAGTAGATACGTAACAGCACCTTAAACAGGCCTTTGGGGGCTGGTACCCAGTTGTAGCCCTCATTCGCCGGCCGTTTCGCTGACAGATACAGATCGACACTGCCGTCTGCGTTGTAGGTCAGCTCATGATTACTGCCCAGCGAGTAACGATGCTCGTCGTTGGCTTCAAGGTAACCTTCTGTGTCGTAGGCAGTTACCGACCAGAACGCGTTTGTTGGCGGAATTTCATCAGCCTCAAAATGCAATCGATACAGCCCACTACCATCCAGCGCGGCCAGTTGAGCATCAAGTTGTGATACGCCATAGATCGCATCTTCCACAAGGTTGGCACCCAGCCCCCACATGGCCCAATAAGCGCGCCGTTCGTAGTCTGTGCCCCAAATGCCCATCCGCTCACGATTAAATATCCAGGGCGTTTTCTGCTCATCACCGTCGTAGAACGCCGCCAAATGGGCTTTCTGTTTGGCTTCAAGCCCGCCTATCAACTGCGCCTGCACATCCGCTGTAAGGTTTTCAAACCTCACCTCACTCCCCGGCTGTAATCCGGCCTTGGCAAGCGTTGCGAGTATCGCGGCGTCTTCGGGTGGTGAAGGATTGTTCGCCCACATGCGCAAAAACTCGTTATAAAACGACGCCGCCTTCATCTGCAACGAATACGGCACCGGCTTGCGCACATCCTTTGCAAGATAGGTGGGAACAAAATCACCAAAGGGATCGCCGTCACCATTGGCTTCCGCCTGGGTCAGCAACCGATAGGAATCCTGTAAAAGGCCCGCTGCCAGCGCGTCCTGCGGATCGTCGGCCTGAATACGCCCAGTGATCCAAACCATATTGGTCGGGCTAGCGATCACCTCGTAACCCTCCGGCGCAACCCCTTCCCAGTCGGCATTCACGAGCAGGTACTTCTGTGCACCCTGCCCGGTGGTTCGCGAGCCGAGACTTTTAAAGGTATTACTCCAGGCATCGAGCAACGGCATCACAAAATAGCGTTCCCCCATATCAGGAATTTCAAACAACACTGGCCCCCGACTCAGATCAACCCAACCCACGCTATACAGCGTATTGCGATTGCCCAACACAACCGCTCGGTTTTGCGGCATCGCGAGGCGCTTGAAATGAATAAAGTGGTTTGCATGACTAGGCGGCCGGAACGGCACCGTGAACATCATATCCTGACTGATTTTCATGATAACCAGTGGATACGCGTAATCAAAAATCGCTTGGGAGTCTTGTTGCGTCAGTGCCGCGGTGGCCGCAACAGGCTGAACAATCACGCTTGCTGGCGCCTCACTCTCTGCACAGCCAACAACAAAAGACAGTGCTAAGGCCATCAATGTGGTCTTAAAAAATCCGCTCATGTCGCCTGCTCCAGTACGTTGGAAGTGGTCGTTTCTGACGCTCTGACCAATGGCCAGAACAATTGTTCTGCCGCCGTAGTATCGGGCAAATTCTCGACTCCAAACTCGGTCGGATAGCGTCGTGTGATTTTGGCTGTTCCGAACAGCACGTCCCAGAAGAACAACAAATTTCCGTAATTGCCTTTGTAATGGGTAACACCATCAGACGCATGTTTGCCGTGATGCGCACTGTGGGTGGCCGGCGTTGAGATCGTGCGTTCTACAACCCACATCAGGTTCGAACTCCATTTTTTCTCATAGAGACGCCGATCCCAGCGAACATCAGAATGAGCCCCAAAAATCACCGCCATCTTTAGCACGATATAGAACGCATAAACCCAGCCACCACCGAGATAAATGAGCACTCCGGAGAACCACAGCCCGGGCATCAACAAGTAATAAAACAGATTGTTTCGATAAACCGCACGTATTGAGAGGTATTGTGCGTTGTGGTGTGGTCGGTGCAGTTTATATAGCCACGCCACGCTGTGTGAAAGGCGATGCCACCAATATTGCGACAGATCATCAAAGATCAAAAACAAGCCAAAGACAGCCAGAGCCGGCCACTCGCTCAGCACCCCTTGATAGTCCGAAAATAGTAACGCACCCAATAACAAACCACCGGCCATCACCGTGGGTTGAATCAGCACCGACAGTGCCCCCGTGCTCACAACCTCAACCACGCCATCAGCTAGGGTCTGTTTGGGCTTTTTGAAGAAATCTGTGAAGACGATCTCCAGCGCAATAAAGCCCAGCAAGATCGTCAATATCAGGAGTAATTCTGGCGCCACAGGCACCTCCAGCGAGGACGGCTTGAAGAGAAGCTAGCCTAACGAAGGATGCTTGACTAGAATGCAAACTTCTTATCATTTACTCAACTATTGGTTCCGGCATGCGCGATTTACTGTCGACCCAAATGCCCAATCTCAAAGGCCTCATTTCAGCCGAATTGGATGAGGCACTCACTCAAGCCGCCACAACACGGCGGTATTCCGACGGTCAGTTGATCCATAGCCGAGGAGACACGGCACCGGGCCTGTCGATTGTGCGCGAAGGCGCGGTCAGGGTCGGCAACATCGGCGTGGATGGTTCCTACCTCGCCACCTCAATACTCGGTGTCGGGCAGTGCTTTGGCGAATTCACCTTGTTGGCTGGGTTGCCTCGAACCCATAACGCCGTCGCGGCTGGTGCGAGTGTGGTCGACCAGGTACCGGGGCGTCGGTTTATGAAACTGTTTGAGGAAGAGGTTGAGTTAAGCCGCGCGCTACTTACCATCGCCCTGCGCCGAACCCACGGCCTGCTGGAATTTGTCGATGACATGCGCCGCCTGCCACTCCCCGTACGGGTGGCCAAATTCATTCTAAGTCAGACCAGCGCCCTGACACTTGAGGTGCTGCAGGAAGAAATTGCGTTTTCGTTTGGGGTCTCACGTGTCTCAATGGGGAAGGTGCTCAAGGGCTTGGAGCAGAAAGGCTTGATCAAGCGCGGGTACCGAAGAATCGATATCTTGGATAGAGATGCGTTAACCCATTGGGTCGAACAACAACTGGTAATCAAACCACTCTAATTCGCCAACTGCCGTATCGGCCAGCCAGAATTCAGGCAACGCGCTCGCCGTTCCTAGTAACACCCTGCTCTGAAAAATACTCAGCAAGCTTGGCTTCTGCTTCATCACCAAACAGCATTTCGCAGGCTTCCATCAGACCACTCGTCGCCGCAATGTCACTCATAGACATAACCAGCGAGATCTTCGAGCGACGCCGCATGAAGTCATCAAACTTGGTGATCATCTCGTGCCTGGCCGCGTATTCGATCTCGCACCGCACGTATTCAGCGTTACCGATAAGAATCTCTGCTTGGGTCGGGTCTGCGGAGATTTGTTCTAGCAGGTCAAACGCTGATGCGCCGTAACGACGCCACAAACGCTCCGTCAGTTTTTCTTCGATGCCCGGGCCGGTCATGGCATCAAGATCAATCGCATCAGCCTGGGCAACAAAGCGCGCCTTAACTTCGGCGGACGGTTCGCCATACCAGAGGGTCTCTGGGGTTTGCAAACTGATCCCCAACGACTCGACAACATCAGCAATCTCATCGCCAACATTCAGGCAATCGGTTAGCTTGCCGCCAAACACGCTGATGTGGGCCTGCTTGTCGTCGACATCAATCGCGTGCTTACGCGATAGTTGCAGCCAATCGTCAGAATCTTCACCCCCGGTTACCGCCAGCGGCCTAACCCCACAGCGTTCAGCAATGATATCGCTCACATCCAGCGGCTTTGCAAGGGCTAGCCCCGCGTTAACGTTGTCCAAAATGAACTGGCGGTCTGCAGCCGTAACGCCAACATCTGGATCAGTGACTTGAGTGTCGGTTGTACCAACGCACGTCTTGGTTCCCATCGGAATAACAAAAAAGGGCCGGCCATCGCTGGCAAAAAACGTGAGGATACGCTGGTGGGGCGTGACCCGGTCAACAATCAGATGAACACCTTTGGAAAATAGATGCCGGTGGTCAGTGGTGATCTGGCTTTCCCGGTTCTGCGCATCTGCATAGGGCCCACAGGCATTGATCAGCACCTTGGCGCGAATGGCAGAGGCCTCACCGGTTAACTCATCGCGAATACCAACTTGCCAGCCAGTATCCGTCCGAACATAGGTTTCAGCAGCGACGTAATTTGCGGCTATGGCCCCTTTCTTTGATGCTGATCGAATAAAATTGAATACAAAACGCGCGTCGTTGTCGTGCAAATAACAATCAGAATACTCAAAGCCCGCCGTCGCCTCAGCAACGTTCAATGCAGGCTCAATCACGCTGATCTTCCGACGTGTGAGGTAGCGTGGTCGCTGGGTTTTAAACCCTCCCAGCACCCAGTAAAACACCGTACCCAGAAATACCAAAAACGCCGGCCAGCGGAAGTCTTTGCGCACCGCCGTCAGAAAGCGAATCTCTTTGACCGTTGACGGGTACATCTTAGTCAGCAGATTGCGGCTCTGACACAGCTTATAAACCAACGGTACTTCAAAACTTTCGAGATACTTAATACCGCCCCACACCAAATTTGATGACTGTGAACTCGTACTGCTCGCAAAATCAGCTTTATCTACCAGCGCGACCTTAGCCCCTCGAGCCGCTAGGGCTGCAGCAGCAACTGCGCCATTAATACCGCCACCGACGATTAGCACGTCAAATTCCTGCTCTGACAGCGCGCGTAAATTATCTGCTCGTTGCTTCATGACTTAACGCAGGGCCTCGGGTAGATAGTCGCCGTGAGCCACAATTAATTCATCAACCATGGCGCAAATTTCATCCACACTCAGAACGGCGGCGGTTAGTGGGTCAAACATTGCAGCGTGATAGACGTGTTCTCGATTTCCCGTCAGTGCGGCTTCAACCGTGAGCGCCTGCACATTGATGTTGGTCTGCATAAGGGCTGTGAGTTGCAGCGGCATACGACCAATGGTTCGCGGCGCGATACCTTTACGGGTAACGTCGCAAGGAACTTCCACCACACATTCCTGGGGAAGGTTTTCGATAAGGCCGGTGTTCGTCACGTTGCCGTAAATCACAGAAGGTTTGTCTGTGTGCATTGAGTGAATGATGGTCGCGCCATATTCGTCACTGGGCTTGACCCGAAATCGGCTCTCCGGGTCTTCAAGCTTTTTCCGCAGACTATGCCAACCATCGAGCTGATGTTCACAGCGACGCAGATATTCATCGAGCGGAATACCAAACTCTTCGATCAGATCGTCGCGACCGTTTTTCACAAACCAGGGCACATACTCGCTGAAATGCTCGCTCGACTCGGTAACAAAATAGCCGAGCTTCTCGAACATCTTGTAGCGCACCGCGTCGCTTAAGCCGCCCACGCCGCCATCTGCTCGCGCATCATCACCACGCGAAGGTATCTGGCCGCTCTTGGCCACCTGTTCAATCAACGGGTAAAGGCTTTCGCCCTCGCGCTCAAACTTCAGATAAAACGCGAGGTGATTGATGCCGGCGCACAGGTAGTCAATTTCGTCGATGGGCACGTTAATGTCTTTGGCTAGGTCGCCGGCAGTGTGTTGCACGCTGTGGCACAGCCCCACCGTGCGAATGCTGGAACTCGAGTTCATGGCCCAGCAGTTCATGACCATGGGGTTCACGTAGTTGAGGTGCATGGCATCGGGGCACAGCTCGGCCATGTCAGCCATCATGCTCTGGAAAACCGGAATGGTACGCAGCCCACGCATGATGCCGCCAATGCCAAGCGTATCGCCTATGGTCTGGCGCAAGCCGTATTTTTTGGGAATGTCGAAATCGATAACCGTGCTCGGCCGATAGCCGCCAACCTGGAACATGCTGACCACATAGTCAGCGCCGTCCAGTGCCACTCGCCGGTCAAGGGTCGCTTCAATCGTGGGTTTAACATCGAGCGCGGCGGCGACCTTATGCGCGACAATTTCTGAGGTACTCAACCGCTCAGCGTCAATGTCGAACAATGTCAGCCGCGCATCAGCAAGCTCGGCGTACCCGAGCAGGTCGCCGATGAGGTTCTTGGCAAAAACCGTTGAACCTGCACCAATGAAAGTGATCTTTGGACCGCTCACGTAAGAGCTCCAGACTGCGTGTTAAATCGCGAGTCTACCCGCTTGAACAGGGTGATGCTTTGGTGAAATGTTAGAACTTTGCAGTATTTCGAAACCTAAGCTCAAGCACCTAGCTCGTCAATCGCCAGCCCGGAACGATCTGTTCCTAGCGATCACTGTCATGACCCCACACCCATTTCCTGCTGATTGAGGGAAGAGATTAGAGCGCCGAAACACCCTGCCACAGCAGCGCAACCGACATAATTGACAACAATAGAAAAGTACCCTGGGCACCGATCAGCCGCGGGTAGTTGGCGCCAGCTACGCGACTCATCCCCCAGGCATGGGCGAAGCGACAAAATACCAAAGCCACTCCTAACCCATGCAAAACGGTGTGGGCTGTACCCGCTAGTTCGAGCAACAGCAGCAGCACAAGCGCCAAAGGCACATTCTCGACAAAATTGGCCTGCACGCGCACCGTGGCATCCGCTCGCCAATGCGCTTCTGTTGTCGGACGCAAACGGACATACAACACCAGATTGGCAAGCGCCACGGCCATCAGCCCCAATACGCCCGCGTAAATCAAAGTGACCTGCACAGCGGCTAGGTTCATGAGAGCACCCCGGCAATGACTAACCCCGCACCAAGACCACAGAGGCTTAGACCGATCCAGCCATACTGGTCGATCCAGAACAAACCAAAGGCCGCTGGCGTACCCGCTTTGGCCGTGGGTACATCCGTCTGGCCAAACAGCCGTCGAACCTGCCGGGGCCAGGGTGCCACCCAGACAATCTGCCCACCGAGCCAGAGACAGCCGAGCCCCAACACCATCAGCCAGTTTATTGTTGGAGTGTCAGACGCAACCTGCGCCGCCTGCTGCATCACTAGTCCGGGTTCCATCTATGCACTCTCCTGCACCGCGACTATCAGACCGCTAGTTTCAGACCGCCAAAGTAACTCGCTTTGGCCCCACCTCAACGCCAAACTCTTCGCCCAGGGGATCACCCGCCATCAGACGTTCAACGGCTGCTGTATCTTTAGTATTGGTTCGAGCTAGGAAGCGCTTGTCGCCCTCACGCATGAATGCATAGGCAAACAGCGGCGCACCCCGATCATACAAAACGCTGTACGCCTCGATGTTACCGCGCGTCGGCGCACTCGCCTGCTCAACGTCCGCAACCTCATCTACTGTCTGCTGGGCTGCAGTGCTGTCGACCGGCGTGAAGCTATCCGGGCGCGCGGTGGAATAGATACCAACCGCCTCTTTTGATAGAAACCCGCCATTAGCCAACACCAAACCGCGACTGCCTGGATCGGCTCGCAGTGTTTCCACCATGCTGGCGATGCCGTGCATGCTGTAGTTGTTACCCGCACCACCAAAGAAGGGCAGCCCGCCGGTTTGCGTTAGCTGCCGATTTTCGGTGTTGATACCCAGTGCGTCACAGGCGTATTGAACGGCACAAGGGAAACAACTGTAGAGTTCAAGGTGATCAATATCGCCAATGGTTGATGCACTTGCCTGTAATGCGGCATCGGTTGCCGATGCCATCGCAGCGGATGCATGAAGTGCAGGTCGTCGACTAACCAGCTTATCTTGCACGTCTGCTGCGCCATGCAGGTACACCCACTGCTCTTGGGGTATGCCGAGCTCCCGTGCACGCTCTTCATGGGTTAACAGCAAAGCGGCCCCTTGGTTCACCGCGTCTTGCGCAACGTGCCACTTGAGATAAGGGTCAGCAACGGGGTAGTTCTCTTTACCGGGTGTGCTGAGAAATTCTTCGCTACGCACAACCGGAAACTGGGCGTAAGGGTGCTCGCTGGCCACCTTGCTGAACGGCGCGAACAGGCGAGCCATGTGCGCCATATGTTGCGCCTGAGTCATGCCGTGCTTACCACGCCACGCGTGCTCAAAAGCACCATAAACCTGGGGTGGAAAACCCATGCCGCCAGCCATCTCATCCGCTGCAATCAACTGCGGCCCCATACCGCGGTCTTCTAACTGGCCCTCGATGTTGTCGTCCCAGCGGAGTGTCTCGCCGGCCCGCAAAGCCGCTTTCATTGCCCCAATAGCCTCTGACCCGGTTAGCAGCGCAACGTCTGAGTCACCTGCAGCGATTTTGTTGCACATTTCGCTAACCAGCTGCTGGGGAGACTGACCACCCACCACAGAAAGAATGGCGTTCGCAGGGTCAGCGCCAATCTGTGCAGACACCAAGCGCGGCAAGTTGCCGTAGACACCAAATGGGCCACTACGACCGTTGATGGAGTCACTGTTGAGTCGCACAAACGCCACCGTATCAATGGCTTTAGCAACGCTGTTAGCAATGGCTGCGCCACCACAGTCTGTGAGCGCCGCCTTGCAGGCCTCTACTGCGAGGCCAAGCGGTGACGGCCGCGATGCGGGATCAGCCTTGCGAACCACGTGCTGACCGACTCCAACTAATACAGGAATTCGCTGCGACAAAAGACTACTCCGGGGAAAAACGTTAGTTTGATGGTTTTTGTGTCGCAGGTCGATTACCAATCAGAGCATCACTGAGCTTTCACGTTACCGGGCACATTCTGCGTAACACGGCTGGTAAAGCCCCCACTCGAGCACACCCTGAGGAGTACAACCTGGATACCAACAACAGCGAAGACCGGAACTGGGTGATCGTCGGCGCCGACGGGGGTATCGGTGGTGCTTTGCTGAATGCCCTGCTA
>JALZVT010000162.1 GCA_023300545.1 Pseudomonadales bacterium | reverse complement strand
GCATCGGGTTTCATGGCGTCGAGCATGTCGATGACGGGTTCGAGAACCTCCCAGGTCACCTCAACCGCCTTTGCAGCCTGTTTGGCGAGGTTGGCGGAGGTTGCGGACACGGCTGCAATAGCGTGACCGTGATAGAGCACTTTGTGGCTGGCGAGAAAATTCTCTGCAAACCGTTTACGCCCGGTGCTGAAGGCGCTGCGTTCGGGGAAGTCTTGAGCCGTCACTATGGCAAGAACGCCGGGTATCTCCAGCGCCTTTGTGGCGTCAATTGACTTGATAATGGCGTGAGCGTGGGGGCTGCGCACGACGGCGCCATGTACCAAACCGGCAAGGGCTTCGTCAGCGCCGTAGTTGGCGCGCCCGGTTACCTTCTCAACACCGTCTGGACGTATCGGCCGTGTGCCGACAAGTTTGAACTCTGTCTCATTTTTGATCGCTTCACCCACACTAACTCTCCCTTATCATTAGCCCCTACAGCCTAAGCAAAAACCGAATCGGGGTCAGAATTAATTCTGATGCCATCCCGAGAGCCTGATCTCACTAGAAGCTGCGTTAACAAGGTATTATCCCTCTCGTGAATACTATCGAAGCAATCATCCTAGGCATCGTTCAGGGGCTCACTGAGTTTCTGCCGGTTTCCAGCTCTGGCCATTTGGTCATGGCGCAGTCCCTTATGGGCGTGGCGCCTGATGGCGGCATCGTGTTTGAGGTGGCCCTGCACGTTGCCACCCTTGTCGCGATTCTGCTGTACTACTTCAAGCGAGTGAGCTCGTTGACGGTAGGCGCGTTTACAGGCGACGCTGATTCCTGGCGTTACATTGGCAAACTGGCGCTCGCCACGTTGCCTGCCATTGTCATCGCGTTGACGTTAAAGAGCTTTATCGAAAATCAGTTCAACGCGCCTGCTGTGGCCGGCGCAATGTTGCTCATCACGGGCTGCATCGTCTGGACCACGCGCTACACCATTACTAAAGGCGATGCGCTGGAGCCAACATGGACCCACGCATTGATCATTGGTTGCGCCCAGGCTGTGGCGATTTTGCCGGGCATTACTCGCAGCGGCACAACGCTTGCGGTTGGCATGGCGCTGGGTATGGCCCCGCTTGCGGCTGCCGAATTTTCGTTTCTGATGGGCGTGATTGCAATGGCGGGAGCAGCGGTGTTGTTGCTGCCTGAAATTAGCGCAGCGTCCCCTGAGATGATTGCTAATATTTGGGTAGGCGGCGCGGCTGCATTGATTAGCGGGCTGGCTGCACTGGTCATCTTTGTCTGGTTGCTGAAGTCCCAACGCTTCCACATCTTCGCGTGGTACGCGTGGGCTGCGGGTACCGCGTTTTTGATTTGGTTGGGTGTGTCCTAGAGCGGCGCTAACTGCTCGCCTTTGCATCGCAGGGGTCAGAATTAATTCTGACCCCGAAAGGGCCCATATCTATCACGCCTACTTCAGCATCGGTTTTAAGAATTTCCCAGTGTGCGAGCCGCGCTTCTTGGCGACCTGTTCTGGGGTGCCGGTTGCGATGATCTGGCCGCCTCCTGCACCACCTTCCGGTCCCAGGTCGACAACCCAATCGGCTGTTTTGATAACGTCCAGGTTGTGTTCAATCACCACCACCGTGTTGCCCTGGTCGCGCAGACGATGCAGCACTTCAAGTAGCTGAGCAATATCGTGGAAGTGCAGGCCGGTGGTGGGCTCGTCCAGAATATACAGTGTTTTACCGGTGTCGCGCTTCGACAGTTCGCGTGACAGTTTGATGCGCTGGGCTTCGCCGCCTGACAGGGTGGTGGCACTCTGGCCCAAACGAATGTAGCTCAGACCAACGTCCATCAGGGTTTGCAGTTTGCGCGCAAGCATTGGCACGGCGTTGAAGAAATCGAGCGCGTCTTCCACCGTCATGTCGAGCACTTCGTTGATGTTCTTGTCTTTGTATTTCACTTCAAGCGTTTCGCGGTTGTAGCGTTTGCCACGGCACGTGTCACAAGGCACATAGATATCGGGCAGAAAGTGCATCTCTACTTTGATTACGCCGTCGCCCTGGCAGGCTTCGCAACGTCCGCCTTTGACGTTGAAGCTGAAGCGTCCTGGCTTGTAGCCGCGCGTACGAGCTTCGGGTGTTTGTGAAAACAGCTCGCGCATGGGCGTGAATAAACCGGTGTAGGTCGCTGGATTAGAACGAGGTGTGCGACCAATGGGGCTTTGGTCGATATCGACCACCTTGTCGACCAGCTTCAAACCGGTAATGGTCTCATGTGGCGCTGACGTGGCGGTTGAGTTTTTGTTGATTGCCCGGGCAGCCAGCGGATAGAGCGTCTGGTTGATGAGTGTTGATTTGCCGGAGCCAGAGACGCCGGTGACGCAGGTCAGTAATCCTGTTGGAATGGCGAGCGACACATTTTGTAAGTTGTTACCGGTGGCGCCCGTGATTGTGATGGTTTTATCGGGGTCAAATTTGCCGCGCCGCTTGGGAATGGCAATGGATTTCTTGCCGGATAAATATTGGCCGGTCAGTGAGTTTTTTGCTTTCAGTATGTCGTCGACCTGGCCCTCGGCCACAATCTCGCCGCCGTGCACGCCAGCACCTGGACCGATGTCGACAACGTAGTCTGCCTGGCGAATAGCTTCTTCGTCGTGTTCAACCACAATCACAGAGTTGCCGAGATCGCGCAGATGCGTCAGCGTTTTTAACAGCCGTGCGTTGTCGCGTTGGTGCAGGCCAATGGAGGGTTCGTCAAGAATGTACATCACGCCAACCAGCCCGGCGCCGATCTGACTGGCGAGACGAATGCGTTGCGCTTCGCCGCCAGACAGGCTGTCAGCGCTGCGGTTGAGTGTCAGATAGTTCAAGCCAACGTCTACCAGAAACTGCAGGCGTGCCTGAATTTCTTTCTGAATCTTATCTGCGATCTGTTTGCGCTTGCCTTTGAGCTTGAGCTTTTTGAAATAGGTGAGCGTATCGACAACCGACTGTTCGGTCACTTCGTGCAGCGCCGTGTTACCGATAAACACGTGGCGGGAAGCTTCACACAGGCGGGTGCCTTTGCACGCTGGACACGAGCGTACCGTCAGGTACTTCTGTAAATTTTCGCGCACCATGTTCGAATCGGTTTCGTGATAACGTCGTTCCATATTAGGAATCACGCCTTCGAACTTGTGCCGGCGTTGAATAACGTCACCACGGTCGTTGGTGTAACTGAAGTCGATGCGATCGCGGCCGCTGCCATAAAGAATGGCGTTGGTGTGTTTCTTTTTCAGTTTGCTGTAAGGCGTATCAATGTCGAACTTGTAGTGATCCGCCAGAGATTTCAGCATGTGAAAATAGTAAATGTTGCGGCG
>JALZVT010000161.1 GCA_023300545.1 Pseudomonadales bacterium | reverse complement strand
AACAACGTAAGTTCCCGCATCACTTTCTTCCACGACAGCGATTTCAAAAGAGGCAGAGGTTGCTTCAGGAATGTCAGTGTCGTCTTTGCGCCACTGATAGGTGGGCGCTGGGTTGCCTTCTGCGACAACAGTGAGCAGTAGTGCGTCACCCGCAGTCAATGATAACGACTGTGGTTGGCTTGTTATTTCTGGTGCCGCCAAGGCGTCATCAATAGTCAGCACGGCCTGATTACTGATGGTCGTGCCCTGATCGTTGGTGGCGTACAGCTCATACACACCAGCGTCATCGACCGTGACCTCGTCAATCACCAGCGTGTTGCTGGTTTCGCCTGAGATGGGTGAGGCGTCTTTGTGCCACTGCAGAGTGGGCGTGGGGAACCCTGAAACTTCGGTAGAGAAAGTCACCGTGTCGCCTTCGGTGGCAGTCAGAGATTGTGGCTGCAATATGAATTCGGGGACTGTAGCGGATGGATCCACCGTCACTACCGCGACGTTGCTGGTTGCGCTGCCTTCAGAGTTGGTTGCCGTGACGTCGAAGCTACCTGCGTCTGTCAGTTCAACGTTTGCGATTGTGTATGTTGCAGAAACTGCACCAGCGATGTCTTCGCCATCTTTGTGCCATTGGTAGGTAGGCGTTGGGTCGCCAGTGGCGCTAACAACCAGCACCAGCTCATCACCCTGATTGAGTGTCTGGCCCTCGGGGTGTGTCGTGATCTCAGGTGGTGTTGCTTCCTGTTCTGGTTCGATAATCGTCGCGAGATCGCGGCGAGCCTGCTCCCACAGGTTAGGGTCATTCGACCAACTCGGTGGCTTGTTAACGAAGCTTGGGTCATTAGGATCGGCGACGCCAATTTCCCACAACGCTTCAGGAACCATCGTGCTGACTATGGCGTTTGTAGCGCCTGGATCAATATTTGCTGCAAGGGCGAGATACTGAACGTCCTGGATTCCTCTGCGCCAGTGTTTGATTCTAAGGCTGGCTATGGGGCCGTCGAGCCCCCGGTTCTCAGCAGAAAAGACGTGATCGGTACCGGGATAGAACAGCACGCCATCGCCGTTGCCGTAGTTAAACCCGGCCTCGCCTCGCACATTGTCAAACTGTGCCTGATGGCCACCAAAGGTATGCGCGCTCTTGAAAACGTTGGTGTGACTGCCAAGGCGATAGCTTTCACCCTCGCCGCCGGCGATTTGCGACAGGTCGCGCTGGGGTGGGCCGGCCTGGGTGTTGTTGTAGTAGGTGGCATGCCAATAAAACCATCGGTCGATGTTTTTCTTGTACTGGCCCCAGGCCAGTTCACGCAGTGCGACACCGTCGTCCTCAGTGGCAAAAGTACCCGAGGCGGGGCGCTTGCCGTTGTACATGTGGTATTTGCGATCAGGACGGCTCAGCAGAGTAGCGTCCCATACGGGAGTATCCCCTTCTGAAATCAGCGCTGACAGGATGCTGGGTGACGGTAGTTGTGCGCCATGAGTAACCGGGCTGGCGGTAACCAGAGTCTCTAGTTGGCTGCCGGCAAGAGGGCTGTTTTCAACAATTGAAGCAATGGTTTCTGCGTACTGCAGGGCTGCGGGAGTTCCGGGCTCATCATCGACGTAGAAGATTCGGGTGGTATCGGGCGAATTAGCAAGAAACCAGTTTTCCCAAAGGGAAGTGTTTGCTACCAACGATGCTTCTAGATCTGTCAGTGGCGCTTCAGGGTTATAGGCTGGGTTGCGCGGATTGTATTCGAGTAAGTCCCACCAAAAGGTCCAGGCGCCGTAGCTACCCACCACGTAAAGATCGTGTTCAAGGTTTTGCCCAGGACCGACGTAGCCCTTGCTTTGCGTGTACAGGCCGCCGTTGAGCCGCTCGATCCAGTCAGGATTGGGTTTCTCGACGTCCGGAATCTGATCTGGAAGTATTTCGTTGGCATCAAACAAACTGATGCCGTGGCGCCAGGCCAACATAAAGTGCTTGTTTATGACGTCGCGATACGATTGCTCATCAGCCTCAGCCAGTGCGCCCAGTACGCCGGTGAAATAGCGTTCCTTGATATCCCGTGGCTCAATATAAACCATCGTTTTTGAATGTCGTTCGTCAGGTAACTCAAAGTCAAGCACTTCGATTTCAACGGGCACCGTTAACAGTTCAACACCAGCCTGAGACAGAGACGCTGTGCCACTCAACACGCCCGCCGGCGCGTCTTTAGGGATATAGACGTCAATCCAGAATATCTGGCTCTCATCTGTCGCCAGTGTGGTTCCCCCATTTGCTTCCTGCACTTCCTGCGGGATAGCGATATCTGGGTATGAAAGGTCATGGTGTGGGCGGTCGGCCCAGACGCCGGAGCCAATGGCGGGTGCCAGTGGCTGAATGTTGAACGTTATCGGCCGCCGTAGCTTCTCTGGAATGTGGGTCTCGTCGTCGAATGCATAGGAGATGCGGCTGAGACCGTGGATGCGCAGATATTCCACCACAAAAACTTCGATCGGCCGCTGACGCCAATCGAACATGTGGCTTACCCGGTGCTCAGTAGTTTCTAGCCTGTAGCTGGCAGTCGCATCTTCCAGTAGATTAAATTCAAGGCTCAGGTTGTCGAGGCTGGTGCCGTTGTTATCAACAACGACAGCAACAGAGAGGACTTCGTTGCGAGCGCCGAAGGTAGTGATTGATGAGCCGTCCCAAACGCTGTTGACGGTTGTTGTGCCCAGTTCGGGCGCATAGCTGCGGACAACCTCACGTGGAATTTTTTCGCCGCCGCTGTTAGCCCACACCCGAAGGTCATGACCGCTCTCAAGATTTTCGTAACCAAGCCAGTCTGCGAATGCCGCAGGCGATGCCAGCAGGGCCGTCAGCAGCAAGGTATAAGTGGATATTCGCGAGAGAAATACAGTGGGCATTTGAGGGTGATTCATTTAGCCTTTACAGCAATCCAGTTTATCAGTAAAGGAAATTTTTCGCGCAAACTTTCCGTAAACTGAGTGGCTAGTCACGAAGGTTTTGTGGCGCACTAGCGATAACAAATGTGAGCTATAACACTTGTTAAGTTCCGCACACATACATGTTCGACTATCTAGCTATACCTGAGTTGATTTAACTCTGTAGTACGCGAAGCGCCCGCCTCAATTCTGATTAGACTATTACCTCACGTCTGAGAAATGGCCTCGAACGAGACTGGCTTCAATTTCCTCATCTCTTACTCCGCCACAAAACCTTTCCAACTCGCCATATAGTGCACAAACTTTGGCGACAGGCCTTCCTTTGCCAAATGCTCTCGCGTCACCGGGTTTTCCATTGGAACAAAACGGGAGTTTTCTTCGTACAGCTTCGGAAAGTTGTGGTGCACGATGGCGGCGCGGCCGAGCATTATCCAGTCGAGTCCTGCCTGCAGTGCTTCTTCTGCTTCTTGTGGTGTGCGAATTTTCCCGGCAGCTCCGAGTTTGCAGGTGCCGCGCTTTAGCTCGGTGAAGTAGCTCATTAACGAGCGACCTTTAAACTCTTTTTCGCTGGGCTCTTTGAAGACATCCCATAGAGACATGTCGAGGAAGTCGATGGTGCCGCCGGTCATTAGCTGCTCGGCAATCTGGGTTATTTCAGCGAGACGCATGTCAAACCGTTCTGGTGAGAGCCGCACGCCTAGTTGGTACTCCGGGTGGCAGCGGCTACGTATACCATCGATGATTTCAAACAAAATTCGAAAGCGGTTTTCCATTGAACCGCCGTACTCGTCGGTGCGCTTGTTGAGTTCAGGGCTGAAAAACTGACACAGAATGTAACCGTGAGCACCGTGCAGCTCGACGCCATCGAAGCCAGCCTGTTCGCAACGTACGGCAGCCTCAACAAAATCTTGAACGAGTGTTTTGACCTCAGCGTTAGACAGCGCCCGTGCGCCTGTCTCCGGGTCGTCGGATGGGCATACAGGTGCTTCGCCAATTAACTCTGCGGGTGAGCGATTGCCGGCATGATGCAGCTGTGCAATCGAAACGCTGCCTTCGGCATTGATGGCCTTGGCTAAGCGCGAGAGCCCTTCGGTATGATCGTTAGACCAAACGCCCATTTGGCCAGGAAAACCTTTGCCGATGGCCTGAACGTGAGCTGCACAGGTCATTGTCAGGCCAAAGCCACCTTCGGCGCGCTTGGTGAGCCAGTGAAATTCTTCCTCGGTCATTGTGCCGTCTTCCTGACTCTGGGAGTTGGTCAAGGGTGCCAGCATGAAGCGGTTTTTCATGTCAGGGCCGCGGCTAAACGATAGGGGGGAGAGCAGATTGGTCATTGCGGGTCCGTTTGGTTTTAATGGTGGAAATCTAATCAGACAGTCTAGCCCAATGAGTTCACGAGCTAAAAGTTTCTGTACGGCTTCGCTGGCCATCGTGTGCTTGATGTTGGCTAGGGGTGCAGTGGCGCTTACTGAGCCACCCATGTTGGTAACCGGCGGTGCCGGAGACGCTCAGAGCAACGAAGGGCATACGGCGAGCGCTGATGGACGGTTTGTCGTGTTCAGTTCGTTTGCTACTAATCTGGTCGAAAGCGACAGCAATGGCGCGCAAGACGTATTTCTGTGGGACACCCAACTAGAGAGCGTTAGCCTTGTTAGCCAATCTGCTCAGGGAGTAGCGGGCAACGGTGACTCGTCGCTTGCGGTTATTAGTGCAGATGGCATCTGGGTGGCCTTTCTTTCTCAGGCCGATAACCTCACCGTCGATACGAACGGAGATACGGCGGATGTATTTCTCTATAACCGTCTGACCAGCGCGGTTGAGTTAGTCAGCGTCTCTTCGGCCGGTGTGCAAAGTAGTAGCCCCGCAGATAATCCGGATATCAACGCCAACGGTCGCTACGTTACCTTTGACGCTATCGCTGATTTTGCGGAAGGGGCGGGCGTTGCAGTGCGTAACGTGTTTCGTCGCGACAACTGGTTAGACACCACGGCGTTGATGAGTCGTACGCCTGCGGGCGGCCCGCCTGACAACATGTCTTTTAATGCGCAGATGAGTGCCAATGGCGCACGTGTTGTGTTTGTTTCGATGAGCTCAGATCTAGTATCAACACCAACAGTGGGTAAAGACTCATTTTTGTTTGATGTCCGTACAGAGAGCACAACGTTGTTGTCGCTCAATGCGACGGCTCAGGCGGGTGACGGCACGAGTTATTTTCCGACAATCAGTGGTGATGGCAAGATCGCAGCCTTCCACTCTTTTGCCAGTAACCTGGTTGAGAACGACGCCGAAGGCCGCGCCGACATCATTCTGCGTGACCTGCAAAGCGGCGTTCTGGAGTTGGTGAGTAAAACCCCAAGCCAGAACGCAGCCGATAGCGATTCGATTCTCCCAGCTCTCGACTACACCGGTAATCGCGTGGCTTATATCTCCTTCGCAGGCAACCTGGTGCCGGGAGCAACCCAAGGGCGCGGCGAGGCGCTGCTCTTTGATCGCAGCACACAAACAACCATTCACCTGAGTGAAACCGAGGCGGGCGTTGGCGGCAATGGTAGTTCCGCTAGTCCTGCTCTCAGTTTGGATGGCAGCACTTCGGTGTTTGTCTCGACTGCAAATAATCTTTCAGAGAACGGTACAGATTTTGCTGATCTGCTGGTTGCCGAGGTTGCAACAGACGCCGTGCTGGTATCGCTGGGCGCGGCAGTGTTGCCGAGCAGCCGCTCTACCCAGATTGGCGAGGTGCTCACTGTGTTTGCGTCGGTTGTAGGTACCGAATTAGTAAATGGCTGCACGGTGGCCTTGAGCTCGGATATTGATGTGACCTTTGGTTATCAGTTGACTGACCCGGTGACCAACGCAGCGATTGGGCCAACAAGCGGCGAGTTTCTAATACTGCCGGGCGTCGCGCAGACGCTGGTGTTGACGATGCAGCCCAATGTTGAATTGCGCGCGGAAGAGTTAGAGTTTGCGGTGAGCTGCGATCAAGGCACTGCGCCCGTCGTGCCTGGCACCAACACCTTGCTGGTGTCGGCAGAGACTACTCAACCGCCGGACGTGGTGGCTCTGGCTGCGACGGTGGGTGGTGACGGCATTATTTTGATGCCGGTGGGTGGCGCTGGCGGCTTCTTTTCGGTCGCGAGCATTAACCTGGGCAGTGCAGATAACATTAAGGTTCGTCCTGTTGTGCTCGGTCAGGCTCTCGATAGTGTGTCGGTTTGTCAAACTAATCCGGCAACTGGAGTGTGTCTGGCTGCGCCAGGGGCGGAGGTCGCGCTGACATTTAACACGGGCGATACGCCGACCTTTGGTGTGTTTGCGACCAGTGTAAACTCAGTACCTTTTAACCCTGGGGTGAATCGCTTAGTGCTGCAGTTTGAAGATGATGGTGGGACGATTCGAGGGCGAACCAGCGTTGCCGTTCGTTCGGTACCATAGCGATGTACAAGTTTCGACAGAGCTGGGTAATTGTTGGGTTGCTGCTGCTGGCTGTTGTTGGTTGTCAGAGTTCGCCTCTGCCGCCCATTCGAACGGCCAACCATGTTGATTTACCGCGTTTTATGGGTGAATGGTATGTGCTGGGCAACATCCCCACCTTTATTGAAAAGGCGGCGTTTAATGCGCGCGAAACCTACGCACTCAATGATGACGGTAGCGTAGCGACAACGTTCAGCTTCCGAAAAGGCGGTTTTGATGGACCGGTTAAAACCTATCACCCGAAGGGCTTTGTGGGTGAGTCAGACAGCAATGCGGTGTGGGGTATGCAGTTTATTTGGCCGTTCAAGGCTGAGTATCGCGTGTTATACGTGAGCGAAGCCTACGATCAAGCTGTGATCGGTCGAAGTAAACGAGACTACCTGTGGATTATGGCGCGCACGCCAACGCTACCTGCAGAGCGTTATGCGGAGCTGCTGGCGATAGTCGAAGAGGAGGGATACGACCTCGCCAAAATTCGACGAGTGCCGCAAGAATCTGAATAGGCGCCCTTGCGAGCGCTTATTAAGTTACAGGCATTCAGTTACAGACATTCAGGTCTGCCGATGGCGTGGTAACTAAAGCCAGATGACTTCATGTACTGCGGCTCAAACAGGTTTCGACCGTCAAAGATAACCGGCTCTGCCAGGCGTTCTTTCAGAAGGCTGAAGTCTGGGCTGCGGAACTCGTTCCATTCGGTTACCACGGCCAGTGCGTCAGCACCTATCAGTGTGTCGTCGCGATGTTCGCAAAGCGTCAACTCTGATACACCCTTAAAAATACGACCTGCTTCTTCCAAGGCCTCAGGATCATAGGCTCGTACTGTCGCGCCTGCGGCGATCAGTTGCTCTATCAGTGTGACACTTGGCGCTTCGCGCATATCGTCGGTGTTTGGTTTGAACGCCAAACCCCAAAGAGCAATGGTCTTACCTTCCATGTTGCCAAAATGCTTGGTCATTTTTTGGAACAGGCGTTTTTTCTGATGGTTGTTTACGGTCTCAACACTTTGGATTATTTTGGAGCAGTAACCCGCTTCTTGAGCCGCGTGGCCCAGTGCCCTAACGTCTTTCGGGAAGCAAGAGCCGCCGTAACCAACACCCGGATAGATGAAGTGGTAGCCGATTCGCGGATCTGAGCCCATTCCTCGGCGTACGGCTTCAATATCTGCACCCAAATGTTCTGCGATATTCGCAAATTCGTTCATTAGGCTGATTTTTGTAGCCAGCATGACGTTGGCTGCGTACTTAGTGAGTTCTGCTGAGCGAATGTCCATATGCACAACCTTGTCGTGGTTGCGGTTGAACGGGGAGTAAAGCTCATCCAGGGTTGCCGCGCATTCAGGGTCTTGAGTTCCAAGCACAATGCGATCGGGCTTCATGAAATCTGAAACCGCTGCGCCTTCTTTCAAAAATTCAGGATTACTCGCCACATGAAACTTGATGTCGGCATTGCGCAGCTTCAACGTTTTAGCGATTTCGTCGCGCACCAGGTCACCGGTACCGACAGGCACGGTCGATTTGTCGACAATGACTTTGGGTGTGTCCATGCACTGGCCGATGGTTTCGGCCACCTTAAGTACATATTGCAGATCTGCGGAGCCGTCCTCATCAGAAGGCGTGCCCACTGCGATAAATATGACCTCAGCATGGTCAACGGCGGCTTTAGCATCGGTGGTAAATTGCAGACGCTTCGCTTCCAGATTTTGCACCACAACCTCTTCAAGGCCTGGTTCAAAGATCGGCAGCTTACCCTGGCGTAAGGCTTCAACCTTTTCGGTATCAATATCCACGCAGACAACATTGTTGCCCATTTCAGCAAAGCAAGAACCGGTTACCAAACCCACGTAACCCGTACCGAACATCGTAATTTTCATCGACAAATCCCTTGATTGCAGTGTCTCAGGGTCACTGCAACGACTACTATTGAGCCGGCACACTAGAGCGCCGGAGTCGGAAGCTTACGTTAATCAAGCGATGTGAAACTGGGGAAGGTTCACGTTTCATTGAGCACACACGGGGCCTGTGCGCGGAGTGTGCTGGCGCACAGCAGGCCGAAACACCGCTGTGAGCCCGTGGTTTTAGGTTTAGCTGGCCAGAGGGCTTTCAGCGTTCAACTTGGCTGTGCGACGAGCGCGAAGGCCAAGCAAACCGAGTGCCGCGAGCGAGATGCCGAGAGGGCCTGGCTCGGGTACTTGCTGAACAGGGTTCGAAGCCCCAACGGTGAAGCTGCCTAACAGTCGAGCGCCTGTTGTGCCCACGTCAGTGCGTTCAATGATCTGTATGAGGGCCGGTGCCAAAATTGACGAGGCGCTGATGCCTTCGAAGGTCCAGCTGGCAGACTGTCCATTGGTTATGCGTAAACCAGTGTGCAGCACGTTTGCCAAATCAAGCTCAACATCGAAGTCGAGCCCCGATGTTGCGGTGCCGGAGAAATCGAAGCCATCGATGTTATTGCTCGCGTTGACGACGTTGGTGGGTGTTTCGGCCAAACCGAAAAACAGCCTCGGCAGGAACGATGTGGAGTTGCCCGCGAGTAAATCGCCAATATTGTTGGTTAATGTGAAGTCGACACCATTTTGGCCGTTGTCCATGAATTCAAGCGTAGCGACGCTGAGAACGCTATCGCCGCGATCTGAATCAATAAAGCCGCAACCAGATTGGCAGGTATCAAACTCGATGACGCCCGCAGAAGCAGCCGAGGTCATTCCCAAACATATAATTCCAATTGCTAGTTTCTTTGCGATCATGTTCGTCTCAGCCGTTTTGTAAGGCCGCTAGATTAGGTGGGATACGCAACGACTGTTAGAAGCGCTTTGTCGCGCTTGAGTCGTTGATGTGAGGGTCTTCTTTCATCACGCTTACGACTGTTACGATTACAGTCGTTTTGGTGGGAGTCTTAGGAAAACGTAAGAGATTTGATCGAACTCTGATTTTTCGAAGTTCCCTGTGGAGCGAAGGGCGAAAAAGAGACTGCTATAGAGTTCTTTGGTTTTCGCTTAGTTTAGGCTGCAAGATCGAGTAGATGAGGCCATTGAAAAGCATGGAAGACGTGAAAATATTCCTATCGAGAGTCCCGACGCGTATCCGCAAGTTTTTTGTGCACCGTAAACTCGACGTAGAACTTGATAATCGAGTGGCCTCTGGTGCCGAGCACGCGCTGCCTGACTTTGTTATCTCAGGGGTCATGAAATGTGGAACTACGTCACTTTTTGACCACATTAGCCGGCACCCCAGCGTTTTTCCGCCGTTGGTAAAGGGTGTGAAGTACTACAACAGACACTTCGAGCGTGGTGAGGCCTGGTACCGCGCCCACTTCCCGTTGCGTAGCGACTTGGAGCGCGAAGAGCAGAGTCAAGGCGTTGCGCTCACTGGTGAATCTAGTCCTGACTACCTGCCCGATCCCCTGGCGGCGCAACGGTTACGCGAACTTACACCTGATGCGCGACTGATCGTTTTGTTGCGTAACCCTGTCAGCAGAGCCTTTTCGCACTATCACTATCGAAAAGTTCGCAGTCGAGAGCCAGCTTCCTTTGCAGACGCTATCGAAGCGAACCTTGCCCAACTTGTTGACGAGCCGGTAACGGGCGATGTGCTGTCTGAGCATGCCGAATACACCTCCTATATTGGTCGTGGACTGTATATGCGCCAGTTGCGGGCCTGGATGCAGGTGTTTCCGCCGGAACAGATTCTGATACTCAGTAGTGAAGAGTTTGCAGCAGATGCTCAGCCTACTTATTCTCGAGTGCTTGATTTCCTAGGCCTGCCCGATTTTCAGTTACCGGAGCAGAAGAAGCTCAATACGGGCAAATACTCGCCGATGGATGAAGCTCTGCAAACGCGTTTGCAAGACTACTTTCGTCCGCATAATGCCGAGCTGTATAAGTTCGCGGGGCGAGATTTTGGCTGGGACAAGTGAGCCCCGGGTAGCCCACTAACGAGTGATCTGCTTGTATAAATCGTGAGTTTTGCCGAGGTACTCTGAACCCTCAACCGAGAGATGCCCCCAGTCTCTGTACAGGAACAGTCCGTCTATATGGCTCGGGCATGAGCCTTCGTTGCATCCCATGAGTTGTGGCAGCCAGATCACTCGATTGTCAGCTTCAACCTGTTGCAAAAAAGCCTGTACGCGAGCATTTGATGGCTCAGCTTCGAGTTCTTCCGCAGTGAGATTGCAAGCGTCGAGGTCGAGTTGCAGGAAATAGTGCCGCATGAGGCAAGCGCCAATATTTGCCCCGGTTTTAAGCGGTGGGGCAAACACAACCGGTGTTATGCCCATGGCTTTGATCTCCGTAAGGGTCTCTCGAAACTGGTGTAGAACGAGCTCAACGTCTGTATCGATTAAACCAGCGCGCCTGGTGTAGATTTGCGCATCTTCATTCAGGTAGTTCAGAAAGGGTGAGCCGAGGGCGACAAATTTTACGCTGTCTTGGTTGTTGCGCAGCCAGGACATCACGTCGTCGTTGAATTGGATGCATTCGTCGCCCCAGGCTGTGGTGAAGTTGGGTGAACTAGCAACGGTTACACCCGGCACTGGGCCGCATCTTGCTTTGGTGAGTTGAATCAGGTCGGCGTCAGGGTTGGATGCAAGAATTCCGTTTACTAAGTGTTTGGCGTAAGAATCTCCCCAGACCAGTAGTTCGGCACCTTCAGCAGTGCGACAGACGGGCACACCATCGGCACCAAGCGGGCAGCACCGGCCTAGACCGGTGTTGTGACGAATGCGGTGTTCAACATCGGCGGCGCTCATATTGCGCTCTGGCGCCCCGTCCGTTGCCCATAGTGCGGTGCCGATACCGACAAAAAATAACCAGCTTAAAGCAGCGCCACTGAGGACCTTTGTGCGGCTGACCCGTTGGCGGTTTCGAAACGGCGCCTCAACAAATCGCCAGGTGAAGTAGGCGAGGAGCAGGGACAGCATTGCTAGTCCGAGCATAATCTCCTGTGGCACTTCGCCGGCGATTCGTAACCGTGCAAAGGCATACACCGGTTGGTGCCATAGATATGCGCTGTAGCTGATCAGGCCGATCATGACAAAGCCTTTAAGGCTCAGTAATTTGCCAACCAGAGTCTCATTGTTCGCGCAGGCGATAATGAGGGCAGTGCCAAGCGTGGGCACCAAGGCGTATACACCCGGGAACGGCGTTGCTGCGTCAAAAGCAAAAATAGCCCCGACAATCAGCGCGAGGCCCAGCGCACCGCCAAGTTCGCGTAACCGGTTAGACATGCCTGAGAGCGCATCCGAATGCAGCGCCAGAAGTGCGCCAATGCCCATTTCCCAAGCTCGCGTAGGCAGTAGGTAGAAGTTGGCAGTGGGGTCTATTTGGCCAAGCCACTGGGCGCAGATAAGACTCAGCACGCTAAGAATCAGGACGAAGAGCCCTAGCTGCGGTAAACGCAACCGCTGCCAAAGCAATAGCAGCAAGGGAAAGAACAGATAAAACTGTTCTTCGACGCCAAGTGACCATGTGTGCAGAAGTGGCTTGAGTTCTGAATCTGCCGCAAAGTAGTCGGACTCAAGCCAAAACAGTACGTTGCTTGAAAACAGGTTCACGGCCACTAGAGATTCGCCAAAATCTTTCAATTCGTTGGGGATCATCCAGAACCAGGCGAAGGGCAGGCACGCAAGACATACAAACATTAAGGCCGGGAGTAATCGGCGAATGCGGCGTTCGTAGAAATTGAGAATGGAAAATCGGTCTTCGTTGATTTCAACGTAGATCAATTGGGTGATCAGGTAGCCACTGATAACGAAGAACACATCAACACCAACAAACCCCCCGCTGAAGGTTGCCAGGCCGGCGTGAAACAACATCACGGGAATGACCGCGATGGCTCGCATGCCGTCGATTTCTGAACGATAACGCATTACGCCAGTGTACTGAAAATGGCTACTAGATCATCCAGATCCTGAGCGGGTTGAGACATCCATTCTAGTTTGGCTAATTTGGGGTGCCGGAATGCAGCGCTGTGGTCAGGATTTTGGACGGCTTGCCAACGACGGCCTCTATACAAGCCATCAACTCTGCGCGCGATATCACCTTTGGCCCGCCGGTTCCTGTCAGATGGCGAACAACCGCGTCGAGCTTGGCAGAACCTATCTCGTGAGCGATGTCAGCGAACAGGATAGCCGCAAAGGCGGTGTCAGAGCCTTTGCTGGGATCTTGCAGGCTGCCGTTTTCCTCTTCTGACCATTGCGTCAAACGCCGCTTAGCCGCGGCAAAGCGAGCGTCGCTCAGCCCGCCGCTGCGGTGCAATATTTCCAGGCTGTAGTATTCAGCCAGGCCTTCAACAATCCAGTCATCTCCAGGGGCCGCTGACCATCGGGTAGCGACATGCACCATTTCGTGCAGCACCGTGCTCGTGCCGTTCTCACTGATTAGTGGACGTTCGAGATGTAGATATAGTGAATCAGGGCCTGACAGCGCACCGCGCCACATCGTTCGGTCGCCGCTGACGATGAGTACGCGCTCGGGGGTTGTAGGAAACACCTGCACGAAGTCAGGCAGCGTCCAATTCAGTAGGGCTAATACCGGTACGCGAGGGAAGCCGGTGCCTATTGGTGCTGCCACCGCGATATCTCGCTCGCTGATCGTATCTCGTCGTACACCGAGGTGGCCAGCGATAAGCCAGCCGGTAGGGCGGCGGAAATTTTGCTGATCGCTCCCAACCTCTAAAGGTTTGCCGGTATAGCGGCCGTAGCGTGTTTCTGCAGTCCAGCCTTTGGGTAAATCAAGCAGCAGTTTAAAGCTGTTGCTGCTGCCTTTGAGCGTGGTGCTGCGCAAAGGCGGGAGCAAATCTTCGAAGCGAAACAAAGACCAGTCGTTGGTGGTGCGGGCATCCCAGCTGTCTCCCCGGGGTACATTCAGTGAGGCTGTCCAATGAATGCTGCCGCCGTGGCTTGGCATGTCCCATATCAGTCGGTCGTCCTCGTGACTCAGGTCGCCGTCTTCAGTGCTGAAATGACTAAACTGTGCTTTTGGTGCGCGAAAGCTGAGTTCGCGGAGATAATGTTTTGGTTGGCTTACGGTGAGTGTCAGGGCCGCGCTGGCGGTTTCTGGGTTAATTTGTGCTGTGAGAGTTGCGGTGTAGTCGTGTGTTTCGGCCGCAGACGCTAGCGCCAGAGTGGCTGCGACAAGCAAGAGTAAGGTCGCGCTTAATTTTCGCATGGTAGCCGTTCGCTTCGCATCTCGAGGATCATAATGGTACATGTTAACGTGCCGGCTTTACCGCAGTTTCAGGATGGCTCTGCGAGAATTCATCGTTGCGTCCGACTGTCCGTCTGTCGCTTGAATTTAGGAAGCAACAGTGACTGTTAAGATTCAAAAATCGCAATATCGACCGGACATTGATGGTCTGCGCGCCATCGCGGTAGCCAGCGTTGTTCTGTTTCACGCCGATATACACTTGTTTGGTGGGGGCTACCTCGGCGTTGATGTGTTTTTTGTGATCAGTGGTTACTTGATCACTAAGATCCTCCGCGATTCTGTTCTATCAGATACCTTTTCATACGGTGACTTCTACCTCCGACGAGCGCGACGACTGTTCCCAGCTTTGTTTGTGACTATTGCCGTCACGTTCTTGATGGGCGCCTACTTGCTGATCCCATACCATCTTGAACGCTTAGGGGCGGCGACGGTGAGTAGCCTGTTATGGTTCTCCAATATCCTGTTTTGGAGTGAGTCGGGTTATTTCGACGCGGATGCGTTGTATAAGCCTCTGCTGCATACCTGGTCACTGAGTGTTGAAGAGCAGTTCTATCTGTTTTGGCCGACGTTAGTTGTCTTGCTGACTTCAGTAACGCGCCCTGGTCGGCTGATTCTAGGGGTGTTGCTGGTGAGCGTTTGCTCGTTACTTGCGTCGGAATGGATGCGGACTCAGGATGTTGATAGCGCCTTTTTTCTCGTACCGTTCCGGATTTATGAATTTGGCATTGGGGCGTTGGCCCTGTGGTGCGTTGAACATCGCGTCAAACTGTCTAGC
>JALZVT010000160.1 GCA_023300545.1 Pseudomonadales bacterium | reverse complement strand
ACGCCTGCCATCCAGACCGGATAGAGCGACATACCGCTGGTGCGTGGTATCCTGATGCTGGGATTAAGTCATAAACACGCGTTAGGAGACCTCGTATGAGTTCAGAAGTTAGTGATGCAACAGGCAGTGGCTCAGAAGGCGCTTTTCGGGAAGAAGTAAGAACATTTCTCGGCACTGCGCTGACGCCTGAATTGCGTGCCGCTAGCGAGCAAGGGTTTGGCATCAAGCGTGCCGACGGTGCGCGCTGGCACAACGCGCTCTTTACGCAGGGTTGGGTGGCGCCTGATTGGCCGGTCGAATACGGTGGCACTGGCTGGAACATGACTCAGAAGCACATCTTTGATGAGGAACTGACCCTCGCGGGCGCGCCAGTGCTGATGCCCTTCGGGCTCGGCATGGTTGGCCCTGTGATCTACACCTTTGGTACCCAAGCCCAGAAAGATCAGCATTTGCCGGGCATCCTCGACGGCAGTACTTGGTGGTGTCAGGGCTATTCAGAGCCCGGTAGCGGTTCAGACCTTGCCTCGTTGAAAACCTCTGCGGTCCGCGACGGTGATGACTATGTCGTGAATGGCCAAAAGATCTGGACCACCAACGCGCACAAGGCCGACTGGATTTTTGCGCTGGTTCGTACCGATGGCAGCAGTAAGCCGCAACATGGCATCAGCTTTGTTCTGGTGGATATGAAAACACCGGGCATTGACGTGAAATCGATTGTGTCGATTGACGGGCTGCATCATTTGAATGAAGTGTATTTCACCGATGTACGGGTGCCGGTCAGCAATCTGATTGGTGAAGAGCATAAAGGCTGGGGTTACGCCAAATTCTTGTTAGTCAACGAGCGTGCCGGCATTGCCGGAGTAGCCGGGTCAAGACGAGCGATTGACGCCTTGCGCGAGCATGCGGCCACATCAGAACTGCAGAACGACCCCGACTTTATGGTTCGGCTGAACTCGGTAGAAGTGCGGCTTGATGCCCTTGAAACCATGGAAGCACGGATTTTGGCTGACCTCGCGGTGGGTAACAGTCCTGGTGATGCAGCGTCTGCCTTGAAAATTTTGGGTACCGAGATTCAACAAGAGCTGCAAATTTTGCGGGTTGAATCAGTTGATCACTACGCCCTGCCGTTTGAGCTGGATCTGATACGCGGCGAAAGCAACGAGGCCGCACTCGGCCCCGAGTATGGCGTGCGTGCCGTCAGTGACTACAACTTCGGTCGCGCGGCCAGCATCTACGGCGGCTCCAACGAGATACAGCGGAACGTGATAGCCAAGGCGGTCCTCCGCCTCTAAATAAGGAGGCGGTCCTCCGCCTCTAAATAAGGAGGCGGTCCTCCGCCTCTGAATAGGGAGGCGGTCGATTACTCCTGCGGTGCGTAATATTCGATCACGTCCGCAGCGATAGTACCGAACAGCTCGTTGGGTAGTGGCAGTGCCAGGTTGTATTGAGCGACTTTCCAGCCCCGGTTGGTGTGCACCAGAACACCGGTGCCTCGCACTTCGCCGTACTTTTGGTTCTGCAAACGTTCTTCGAACCAGGCCGTGACGCCGTTGCGATGGACGATGCGTTCGATCGGAACGTAGGTCCAGCCGTTGCCCTGGCTGAAGTGGGGTTTGGTATAGGCTTTGAATTCAACGAGTGGCCAATACTCGCTTCTGTCAGTGCCCATAAACACCGCGCCTTGGGCGTACAGATCAAAGTAGCCGTCAAAATCGGCAGCCGCTGCGCGCTGATGAAGTTGGTCTAAGGTTTGAGCGATAGCCTCTTCGGCCGTCGCATCAACAATAGGCTTAGTCGAGCAACCGCTTAACGCGAGGACAAAAATTAAAAACAGTGGTCCCCATTGGTTGTGCATGACTATTGCCTCCTATGGCTATTGTCGATTTTGACGCTGGCTGTGGATGTAGTAAGCGTTGAGCAGTTACACGCCGTCGAATATTTTGGGGTCGCTTGTTAACTGATCAAGATCTATGCCTCGTTTGGCAAGGTATCGTCGCCGCAGTGGGTAGTAGGCAATTGACAGTGCGAGCCAAACCGCAAAGGTTACAACGGTGGTCTGAGACAGGTCTTGTGCGAGGAAGTAGATGCCAATCAATGTCGACAGCATTGAAAACCCAAACAGCGACCACAGCCAGAACGGCTTGAGATGAAACGGCGACTGCGCGTACTGCTCGGGGAATTTCTTGGGGATGCGTGTAATGGACCAATAAACGATGAACGCGGGAAAGCTTGCTGACAGCGTTGCGGCTCGAGCGATCTCGCCGATATCGACGCCGGCGAGTAGCGGGCCGATGCCTATGATCATCATTACCAGTAACACCACCCAGGGTGCGCCGTATCGATTGAGTTGGCCAACCCACTCGGGGATGAGTTTATCCCAGCTGGCGACGATGAACGTTCTGGGTAGCTGGATGAACTGCGAATTCAGCGTGGTGCAAATGGCTAATCCCGCGCCGGCGATAAGAAAATAGGTGAGTGCCCAGCGAGGCATAAAGGCGGCACCCGCAACGGTGAGGGGCTGATCCACCATTTCTTGCCAAGGAATGACGCCAACGCTTGCCAGTGCAACTACGCCGTAAATAACAGCGACGCACAGCGTAGAGCTAATCATAACGATCGGAATGGTGCGCCTTGGATTGTGCATTTCACCGCTGAGACCAACGATCATGTAGGCGCCGCCGGTAGCGAATTTCAGCAGAAAAACCGCGGTGACAAAACCGACAATGCCTTTTGGAAAGGCGGGTGAGAGCAAATCGGGATTTAACTGGGGGGCAGCGAAGCCGGCGTAGAGTGCCAGTGCGGACAAGAGCAACAGTACCAGAACCATTTGCACTCGAGAGGCGAGGCGCAGCCCAAACAGATTAGCCGCGAACAGCCCAAGCACAATAAGAACGCCCCAACCGTTTACTGACAGAATAGGAAATAGCGGATTTAGGTACAGCCCAAACGAGCTGCCGTAAAGGCTCAGCGATATGCCGGCAAGGAGAATAAGGAAGAGGGCGATGGACCCGAGCCAGCCGCTGCTTAAGCGTGAGGCCCAGACGTAGTACGCGCCGGTAGCGGGTAAGGTGGTGCCGGCCAGCATAATCAGAATAGTGACGATCAGTATGAGCAGCGCCGAGAAGACGTAGGCGAGGGCCACTGATGGGCCCGTCATGCCGATGGCGATGCCGGTCAAAGCCACAACGCCGGCGCCGATGATTTGACCAACGGCGATGAAGAACACGTCCCAGAACGACAGCACGCGTTTTAGCCCCCCCGAAGAAGCAGCAGATGCGGGGCTATTTGAATCAGCTCTGTGTTGGGTCAAGGCGGGTCCGGGTGATGACAGCTAGGTGGTCAGTGTCGCCCAGATTGACGGGTGATGGTACCTGCGCATAATGCCGCTCCTGTTTAGTGTGTTGGTGGTGACCTTTGGCTCGTTGGGAATTTTTAGAGAGTGCCGCCATACCGCATGACGGCGGCGAGTTGCGGCTGTTTCAGCGAGAGATGGCCAAAGACAATGAGTTCGCTATTCGCATTAGCGGACAGGCGGGAGACCTTATGAACAGTCGGCAGCACGGTTCTGAGGACGCGTTGGGTGAGCTGCCCTGCAGGCCGCTTGCGGCGAAACCTGGTGCACGGGTACTGATTGGCGGCCTGGGCATGGGGTTTACGTTGTCAGCCGCCTTGGCGGCCCTCGGTGCGGATGCCGAGGTGGTCGTGGCCGAACTGGTGCCCGGTGTGGTGACCTGGAATCAGGGAATCATAGGTCAGTGTGCAGGATTTCCACTGCAGGACCCCCGCACTCGGATTGAAATTGCAGATGTGCACACGGCGATTCGAATCGCGGCGGCGTATGCAGAAGCAGAGGCTGACATCGCAGCTGAAGCAGAATCCGCAGCAGGTACAGCGTCAGCGAGCTTGCGTGAAGCCGGTCGATTCGACGCGATAATGCTCGACGTTGATAACGGACCTGAAGGGCTGACGCATGAGCACAACGATCGGCTGTACTCCACGGATGGGCTTGGCTTTGCCTATTCGGCACTGCGGCCAGGTGGCATTTTGGCGGTCTGGTCTGCTGGCCCTGAGCGCTCGTTTACGGCGCGGCTGCAAAAGGTGGGCTTTTCAGTTGATGAGCGTAGAGTGCGGGCGCACGCTGGCAAAGGGGCCCGTCATGTGATTTGGCTTGCTACCAAGCCAAAGCCCAAGCTGCACACTGAGTAATAGAGCCCCAAACCAAATTACGCGGCGCAACGAGCGGTTTTACCGCCTACTTTCCAAAGAAGGACTTCGTCTGTGGCGATAAAGCCCACCATTCATAAATTTAATGTGTCGCTATCTGACCTTGATCGCGACTATTACGATTCGCTGAATCTGACCGTGGCCCAGCACCCGTCAGAGACCGTTGAGCGAATGATGGTGCGGGTGCTGGCGAACTGCATCAACGCGCAAGAACGCCTGGTTTTCACTAAAGGTCTAAGTGATACCGAAGAGCCAGATCTGTGGGTGAAGAGCCTCGATGATCAGGTTGAGTTATGGGTGGATGTGGGTGAGCCTGCGCTCGACCGACTGAAGAAAGCCTGTAGCCGCGCAGCGGCTGTCAGGGTTTACTCGTTTAACACCAAGTCACCGGTATGGTGGGAGCAGCTCAACTTGCAGCGTTCGCGCCTACCTGTCGAAGTATTTCGAATTGACTGGGACGCCATTGCCGGGCTCGCCGCGCTGGTAGAACGAACAATGACGATGAGCGTCACCATTACCAATGATTCGGCCTATATTGCGACCGAACGCGGAGAATGTGAGGTTGCATGGGTAGCGCTTAACGACGCGGTGCAAAGACGCTAGATTTTTTGTTTCTGCGGCTCTGCAGAGTCACTAAATACCAGTTTGTTGCTCAGCAGGTAAGCGAGTACAAACGCGACGCCGCCGGCAAGCGCCAAGCGAATCGGTATGGGTAGTTCTTCATTGGTAAAGGCCTCACCCAGTTGCGTGAACAGCAACAGGCGCACTGCCAAGGTGAACAGGGTAACGCTCCAGTAACCGAGGAAGCGCCCGAGAGTCGCCTGGGGTGCGTTGGGGAAGGTCCAGGTTCGGTGGGCAGAGAAGCAGACAGCGGTGGCAATGACAAAGCCAATGACGCAGGCGAGCTCTTCGCTGACGCTTTCGAAGTAGATCAGGCTCCAGACCACACTGATGTCAATGCAGAACCCAAGTAGACCGACGCATAAGAAGCGCACAGTTTCGGTAATATTGGAGCGGTATTCGGGCACGGCGAGTATGAGGTCTGACTGATTATTCTGGTCGCAGATGATACCCGAGCTTACGGCCTCTTGCCGCTATCGGTAGAAGTTGCGACGCTATGCGGCAAAGAGGAAGTAACTGGAGAAAAATATGACTGAATTTGCGATTCAAGACAGCGTTGCTGTGCTGACCATGGACGACGGGAAAGCCAATGTGGTTGGTCACGATCTAATCGATGCCATGGAAGCGGCACTCGATGCGGCTGAGGCTGATGCCCAGGCGATTGTGCTGGCGGGGCGTGCCGGGATGTTTTCGGGTGGCTTTGATCTGAAAGAAATTCAGAAGGGACCTGCCGAATCGACGGCGTTGGTCGGGCGTGGTGCCAGCCTGTTGTTGCGACTGTTCCGCCATCCGCAGCCCGTTGTAGCCGCCGCGACAGGGCATGGCATCGCTGCTGGCGCCTTTCTGCTGTTAGCCAGCGACACCCGTCTGGGCGCTGAGGGGGAGTTTAAGTACGGCTTGAATGAAACCGCGATAGGCATGTCGTTGCCTGTATTTGGGATTCAACTCGCGAGCGCACGGCTGGCCCAGAAGGCGTTGACGGCAGCAGTGACGCAGTCGACGATCTATAACTCTACCCAGGCGTGTGAGGTCGGCTTTTTGGATCGGCTAGTTGCGCCGGACGAACTCCTCGCCACCGCCATTGCTGAGGCTGCGCGGTTGGGTGAGTTTGAGACGCGTGCTTATCGAGATAATAAGGTGAGTTGGCGGGCGCCCTACATTGCGGCGATTGAGGCGAGTGTGGGTTGACGCAGGAAGCCGGGGTCAAGCGGCCGGGGTCAGAATTAATTCTGACCCCTTATCTTTAAGTTGAATGTCTCTGCGCTAAACCTTGGCGCTTCGCTGCTGCACTTCCTTGTTCAGAATGCGGTCGTTTTCACTGTAGTCGACCGGGCAGTCGATCAGGTGAACTCCGGGGGTTGCGAGGCATTCCGCCAGTTGCTTTGGCAGGTCGTCAATTGAGCCGATACGGTGCCCGTGTGCACCGTAAGCTTCAGCATACTTCACAAAATCAGGGTTGCCATATTCGAGGCCCCAATCCTGAAAGCCCATGTTGGCTTGCTTCCAGCGAATCATGCCGTAAGCGCTGTCGTTGAGTATCAACACCACAAGATCTTGCTTCAGGCGAACTGCTGTTTCGAGTTCTTGTGAGTTCATCATGAAGCCGCCGTCGCCACAGATAGCCATCACTTTCTTGTCGGGGTGCACGATGCGTGCAGCCATTGCCGACGGCAAGCCTGCGCCCATAGTTGCCAGGGCATTGTCGAGCAGTACGGTATTGGGCTGATGCGCTTTGTAGTTGCGCGCAAACCAGATTTTATAGACACCGTTGTCGAGGCAAATGATGCCGTCGTCTGGCATGGCTTTACGCACTTCAGTTACCAGTCGCTGGGGATAGATTGGAAAGCGATCATCGTCAGTGCCTTCGGCCTCATGGCTGGCGCCGGCTTTGCGTACTTCGTGAAAGCGATCAAAACTCCAACTTGCTGATTTTTTGATGCCTTCTTTGATGCGCCAGATGGTGTTGCCGATATCGCCAATTACCTCAACCTGAGGGAAATAGACCGGATCCACCTCAGCTGAGCGGAATGAGATATGAATGACTTCGGTACCACCAACCTGCATGAAGAAGGGCGGTTTCTCAATGACGTCATGCCCGACGTTGATGATCAGGTCAGCGGCCTCGATCGCGCGATGAACAAAGTCACCGGCTGACAGGGCTGCGTTACCCATGAAAGAGGGGTGGCGTTCATCGATGACACCCTTGCCCAGTTGTGTAGTCACAAAGCAGATGCCGGTTTTTTCGACCAGCTCGCGTAACATTTTTCCGGTGATCTTTCGGTTGGCGCCTGCGCCGATCACCAGGATGGGCGATTTGGCCGCCTCGATCTTGGCGATAGCCGCAGCAATCGCCTTGTCTTCGGCGATGGCGCGGCGAGTAATCGGTGGAGGCACTGGCACTTGGTCGCTGTCTTCGTCAGCGATGTCTTCCGGTAGCTCAAGATGCACGGCTCCTGGCTTCTCTTCTTCCGCTAAGCGAAATGCTTCTCTTACGCGGGTGGGAATGTTGTCGGCTGAGACGATCTGGTGGGCGTACTTAGTGACAGGCTCCATCACGTCAACAACGTCGAGAATTTGAAAGCGACCCTGCTTGGATTTTTTGACGGGCTTTTGGCCGGTGATCATCATCATGGGCATGCCGCCGAGCTGAGCATAGGCAGCACTGGTCACAAAGTTTGTGGCACCCGGCCCGAGCGTCGACAGACAAACGCCAGTTCTACCCGTGAAGCGGCCGTAGGTTGCCGCCATAAAGCCAGCTGCCTGTTCGTGGCGAGTCAGTATGAGTTTGATTTTTTTCGATCGCGACAGGCTGTCAAGAAAATCGAGATTTTCCTCTCCTGGTATGCCGAATATGTATTCCACGCCTTCTTCTTCGAGTGACTGGATAAACAGGTCGGATGCTTTGGTCATGCGAGAGCCTCAATTTTACTGGTTTCTAGTTTTAGGTTTTTAATGATTGTTTGTTGTTGTGATTGAGTAACGGCTTGGCTAACCGTTGGGTGGTTTACGAATGACCATCATACGAACTTCGGTCATGTCTTCGATTGCAAACTTGATCCCTTCGCGGCCGAGACCGCTTTCTTTTACGCCGCCATAAGGCATATGATCAACCCGCCAAGAAGGCACGTCGCCTATGACAACGCCGCCCACTTCCAGTTCATCCCAGGCTTTGTGTGCTTTGTGAATGTCGCGCGTAAATACGCCAGCTTGCAAGCCAAATTGACTGCTGTTCACGGCGTCGAGTGCGTCGTCAAAGTCAGTGAAGCGAGTGAGGACAGCTGCGGGTCCGAAGGCCTCTTCGCAGACTAGATCCTGATCATCAGGTACGTTTTCTAATAGAGTGGCTTGCAGCATCGAGCCATCACGCTCACCACCGCACAGCAGTGTGCCGCCGGCTTTGATTGCACTCTGAATCCAGCCATCGAGCCGAGTTGCTTCTTTCTCTGAGATCATGGGGCCAATAAAGGTGTCTTCGTTAAGCGGGTCTCCCATAACCAGTGCTTTAGTTTTTGTGACTAGCAGGCCGCGCAATTTTTCATAAATAGCATCATGAATCATAATGCGTTGCACGCCGATACAGCTTTGCCCCGACTGGTAAAAGGCGCCAAAGATGATGCGCTCGACCGCGTCTTCCAAGTCGGCGTCTTCGTCAACAATCACAGCGGCATTGCCACCAAGTTCGAGTACAACGGGTTTCTTGCCGGCTTTCTTTTTAAGTTCCCAGCCGACGCCCGGTGAGCCGGTGAACGACAGTAACTTGAGGCGTTCATCAACGGTGAACAGATCAGCGCCGTCGCGACGGGCAGGTAAGATGGAGAAAGCGCCTTCAGGCAGGTCGGTCTCGGCCAAGACCTCGCCAATAATCAGCGCGCCAATGGGCGTCATGCTGGCAGGCTTCAATATAAACGGGCAACCGACCGCTAACGCAGGTGCAACCTTGTGTGCGGCGAGATTGAGCGGAAAGTTGAATGGCGATATGAAAGAGCAGGCGCCAATCGGAACCCGTTTCCATTGCCCAATGTAGCCTTCGGCGCGCGGACTAATATCTAACGGCATCACTTCGCCGTAAATGCGCACCGACTCTTCGGCTGCAATTCTGAAGGTGTCGATTAGCCGGGTGACTTCACCCCTTGCGTCTTTGATGGGTTTGCCGGCCTCGATGCAAAGTGCTTTTGACAATTCTTCATGCCGCTCGGTAAAGCGTGCGACGCAATGCATTAGCACGTCTTGACGCGCATAGGCTGGCATGTTGCGCATGGCTTTGGTGGCGGCGTCTGCGGCGGCGATACCTGCTTCGATGGCGGCGGGGTCTGCAAGGGCGACTCGCGTTGCGACTTCGCCAGTAAATTTATTGGTTACTATGAGATCAGTGTTTGCGGCTACCGGCTTGTTTGCCAGATAATAGGGATAGCTCTCTTGCAGCATGATGGTCCTTTGCTTTTGTTCAGGTGTTTCTAGAACAGCGGGTTAGAACGCAGTTTGGAAACCGTCAGCAGAAAACGACGCCGACTTTTGGTCTGGTCGCCTGTTTCGTCTGCCAACGCCCGTGTTGATGATCTAGGTTTATCGCCAGACCTTACCTTAGGTTGCACGTGGTGGCACCGATTTTCAGCCTCCCAACTTTTAAACTTGAGAGGTTGTGCAGGAGGTGTTTTGTACTGGCACGAAATACAGGTGATCTACGACCCGTGGGGATGAGTTGGCATTAGCGATATCGTGTTTTGTGTCAAATGCTTGCCGGACATTCGGCATTACTAGTGGTGGTCGAACCGCTACTGCAAGAGGGCGGTCACGGTGCTGCAAATTTGCTGATGCTGTTCTCATACGGCACGCGCTTTTACCCCGACGGAGACGGCTCTTAAGCACCTTCGAAACCAGCGAAAGGCTCTGAATCAATCCAGACTCCTGAACTTCTTGAAGCGCCTGAGGGTATTGTATTACGCTACCTTTCGTTCTGAAGTCGGCAACTATTCCCAAAAATATTCGGTTATGCGCAACCTTGCGTACCCTGCGCTGATCATTACCACTACGCAGGTTTCCTATGCTTTCTCTGCCTTCTTCAACAATTGCACTGCCGGTTGCCGCTATTGGGGTGACTCTTGCCGCCTTCATGGCGCTTGTCGAGCGGCGGAGACCCGCCTGGCAACGCAGCGAAAGTCCCGCTTGGTGGTCGCGAGCCATAGTGTTCAACGCCGCTCAAGTCGGGGTGGCGGCGCTAGGGGTGATTGCTTGGCAGGTCTGGTTTAGCACACCCGTATTGAGTTACACCGGGCATGGGTGGCTAAGCGTGCTTGTGGGTTACCTACTCGTTACCTTTGTTTACTACTGGTGGCATAGAGCTCGCCACGGTATCCCGTTGTTGTGGCGGGCATTGCATCGATTTCATCACAGCCCAACCCGGGTTGAGGTGCTTACCAGTTTTTACAAACACCCGTTGGAACTGGTCGCCAACAGCGTTTTAACCAGCACTTTGCTGCATCTGGTGTTGGGGCTTAATGCCTTTGAAGTGTCAGCAGTTGTGTTGCTGATGGGAATGGCCGAGCTGTTCTATCATTGGAATATACGCACACCGCGCTGGCTGGGTTGGATTGTCCAGCGCCCGGAAATGCATCGCTTGCACCATGCGCGTGGGCTGCATCACTACAACTATTCTGACCTGCCGTTGTGGGATGCTTTGTTTGGCACATTGCGCAATCCACACTACGACATTCCACTGTGCGGATTTCCGGATGAACAGAGGGTCGTTCGCTTGTTGCTGGGTCGCAACGTTCGTGAGGTTTGACGTTGCGATGGCGCAGTCACGGCTGCGCTTTAGTATACTAATCGTTGCTGATAGCGAGAGTACCCCCAATGCCAATGAATGTAGTTCTGTCACCGTCTGAAGTGACCGCTGACTGGCTGACACTGAGATTGCGCGATGCCGGTCATCACACCGCAGACATACAATCGTTTACAGCGAATGATGTGGGCACAGGGCAGGTTGGGCGGTGTATTCGTTATGCCCTGCAGCATGCTTCAGACACACACAGCGAGGTGCCGCGTTCGCTGGTTGCAAAGTTCACTTCCGACGATCCCACCAGTAGCGAAACGGGTCGGGTGATGAAGACCTACATTACCGAAACGCATTTCTATCGAGAGATTGCCCCCCTTGTGAACATTAGTGTGCCTGCGTGCTATTACGCAGCTATCGATGATGAGGGGCTGCAACATATTATTTTGATGCAAGATATGGCGCCGGCTGAGCAGGGCGATCAGATCGGGGGATGCAGTGTCGAGGTTGCTCGGCAGGGTGTGCTCGAACTGGTTGGTTTGCACGGACCAACATGGCAGGACGAGCGCTGGTTCGACCTGTTGGGGCGCACCGAAGATGGTCCTTTTGCAGATACTCAGAGCCTGTATCGAAGTACCTTACCCGGGTTTGTCGAGCGCTTCAGCCATCGGCTAGCGCCGGAGCATCTCGCTTTCATAGAGGCAATAGGGGTGGCGGATGACTGCCCGATGTTTAATCTTCGTAGCGCTAACTTTGCGTTAGAGCATTACGACTATCGGCTCGATAACGTGATGATAAATACCGCTGGCCAGTCTCCCCAGGTTACCGCAGTTGACTGGCAAAGTGTTCGTGTCGGGAAGCCGTTGAATGATGTTGCCTACTTCTTGGGGTCTGCCGTCGAACCGGATGTACGGCGCTCAATCGAGCGCGACATTTTGCTGGAATACCACACCGGCTTGCTCGAGAGTGGTGTGCAGAACTACTCTTTTGAAGAGTGCTTTGTCGATTACCGGAAAGGTGTTTACGCCGGCTTTGCTGTAACAGTTGTTGCGGCGGTGGTGGTTGAGCAGACCGAGCGTGGTGATGACATGTTTACGACTATGGCGCGGCGTTATGCCCAGATGGCTCTGGACTTGTCAGCGGATGAGTTTTTGCTGTGACGGGGGGAG
>JALZVT010000159.1 GCA_023300545.1 Pseudomonadales bacterium | reverse complement strand
TTGAATAGAGTAGATACAGTAACGCTTGCTATTCAAATGAGAATGATTATTATTATCGACAATGAAGCCGACTAACAAAGAGTCCGTCATCCACGCTGTTGTTGCTGCTGGTCTAGTGCAAGCCAGCGCACTCTTTGCGGGACGGCGCGAGATTGAGATTGAGCACAACGGCGAGATTTATCGCCTGCGAATTACTCGCAATGAAAAGTTAATCCTAACTAAATAGAACCCGCCCGCCAGCCAGCATCGCGCCAGCCAGCAAGCACCACACATCAGGAGATAGTTGATGTTGTCTGGACTAATGCTGGCCGCAACTGCCGTTGCGCTGTTGGCCGAAACACCCGTAGACGCTTCCGTAAATATGGAAAGCATAACCGTCGAAGCGGCAAAGTTGCCGATGTCTGACGCCGATATCCCAAGCCACATCTCGTTGATTAGCAGCGATCGGATTGATCGCGAATTGGCGCAATCGATTCAGGATCTGGTGCGCTACGAACCCGGCGTGAACGTGGTGGATCAAGGCAGTCGCTTTGGGCTTTCCGGTATTAGCATTCGTGGAGTTGGCGGGAACCGAGTGAAGATTGAGGTGGACGGGGTAGCGACGTCTGATGCGTTTTCGATTGGCAGCTTTTCGAACGCGAGTCGTGACTTTGTTGATGTGGATGCATTAAAACAGGTCGAAATCATTCGCGGCCCTGCGTCAGCGGTGTTTGGCTCGGATGCGCTGGGTGGGGTTGTCAGCTTTATCACTAAAGGACCCGAAGACCTTCTTGGGAATGCAGATCAGCATTTTAACATCAGCGTCGGCTACAACAGCGTTGATGAAAGTAACCTGGTGCGAGCAGCCGGAGCGCTGCGAGCGGGCAACGTCGCCGCGATGCTGCGTGCCACAGTGCGCCATGGTGCGCAGCGAGACGTTGCTGCGGCTGATCCAGTGGATGACCAGAGCGTTAATCTGCTTGCTCGCCTTGATTGGGGCGAAGCCGGCAATGGCGCGCTGAGTATGACGCTAGAGCGCTTCACGGCAGAGGCCTTAACCAACGTCGACTCTCTTGAAACCCAGCAAGACTTTTCAGCGGCGTTTGGCTTTCCGTTTGTTATCGATACCACCGAGGTGTCTGGTGATGACCGAAGAGAGCGGTTGCGTTTTTCAGTGGGCCAAGAATGGCTGAATGGAAAATTGGGTGCAGACTATCTTCGCTGGCGAGTGTATTCCCAAGACAGCAAAACCCGGCAAGACACCTTTGAAGCGCGGGAGACGTTGAGTGGCGATGCGAGCGCATCGGTAGTGCGTGACCGGACTTTTTCGTTTGATCAGAAACTTCTCGGACTGGAAGTGAACGCCGCCAACAACTTCGAGTTAGGGCGAACGGCTCACCAAATCGCCTACGGTGTTGAGGTTGAGCGAACAGACACCGAGCAACTCAGAGATGGCGTAGAGACTAATTTGGTGTCGGGTGTGAGCTCTAATCAGGTCGGGCCTGATCTGTTTCCGGTCAGGGATTTTCCAGAATCAAGAACCCGGCGAACCGGCGTGTATCTGCAGCACCGCGCAGAGCTGGGCGCACTTACCATTACCCCGGGTGTGCGTTGGGATCGTTACGAGCTGAATCCTACCGCTGACGATATTTTTGCAGCAGACAACCCGGGTATTGAGACGGCTCCCCTTGATGTCGATCGGTGGTCCCCCAAGTTGGGGCTGCTGTGGCGCTTCAATGAGCACCTAGCGGGTTACGCCCAGTACTCTGCAGGCTTTCGTGCGCCGCCGGTCAATGACGTTAATGTGGGCTTCACCAATTTTCAGTTTGGTTACATCACGCTGCCAAATCCAGATCTCAAATCGGAATCCAGCGCGGGCTTCGAAGCCGGGTTGCGTTTCTCAAGTCCGTCGATCGCTTGGGAAGTGGCGGGTTTCCAAAGCGAATATGAAGATTTTATCGAGTCCTTTCAGGTTGTGGGTTTTGATCCGATTAATCAGTTGCTGCAGTTTCAATCGATCAATGTGGAGGAGGTTGAGATACGTGGTGCGGAGTTTAAAGCTCGCTATCGGTTACCGGTGTTGGCGGATCAGTTGAGCCTTGGTGTGTCGTTGGCCTATGCCGAGGGAAAGAACGAACTCACCGGTGCTCCTCTTAACTCGATTGCTCCGTTTAACGGCGCGCTTGGGCTGGATTTTAACGCTGCTGATGGCAAGTGGGGCATGAGCGTGATGGCCCGTGGTGCGAGCCGGCAAAGGGATCTTGATGAGTCAGCGGGTGAGTTGTTCAGCCCCGCAGGATTTGTGGTTTATGACACCTTTGGTTATTGGCAACCTCGCAACGAGATTCGGCTTCGTGCCGGTGTCTACAACCTAGCCAATCGATCCTATACCCAGTATCTCGACGTACAAGGGCAAGGGCCGGACGCACCCGGCCTGGGGCGTTTTCAACGCCCTGGGCGCCACTTTAGCGTAGCCCTCGATTGGACACATTAGATTTTATGACCTCATTTGGCTCGAAAGGAAACGCAGTTATGAACGCTACTAAACTGGCTTATATTATTACCTTAGCCTTGCTTGCCGGGTGCGCGGGGAGTGGTGCCGGCGTTGCTCGCGCACCGGTAACCGAACCCGTTTACCGCGAAATTGAAAATCCCTATTTTGCTGAAATTGCTCAGATCTCTGACACGAGGGGCAAGGATCGCGCCGCGATTCTCGCGATGCGGGGCGACTATCGAGTTGGCTTTGCGTTTCAGGAGACTGTGCCGTTAAAAGCTGGATATCAACTGCACGACGATAAGACGACCGGCGGCTTTGAAACGGTGGTTGTGGTGCAAGACGATGCAAAACGTATTGTCTTGCAGCACATTTTAGTGGCGTCCGGCGGGCAGGTGATTAAGCACTGGCGCCAAGATTGGGTGTTTGAGGCAAACCACCGGTTCGAGTTTGTTGCTGACCAAACCTGGGCGGTTCGAGCCGTTGCTGCTGATATTGTCAAAGGCAGTTGGACGCAGTGTGTGTTTGAAGTCTCGGACGCACCTAGGTACTGCGGTACGGGCAAATGGAACCATCGTTACGGCGTATCAACCTGGACCAGCGACCGAGGGTTTCGACCATTGCCGCGTCGGGAGTACACCAAACGAGATGACTACAATGCCTTGAACGTCGAAAACCGACACACCATTACTTCAAATGGCTGGAGTCACGAGCAAGACAACACCAAAACCGTTCGCGATGGTTCGCACACGGTCGAGACACTGGTGCGGGAATTTGGCTTCAATGATTATCGCAGTATTGCCGGCTACGACTTCACGCCCGCCCAGCGCTACTGGCGCAATACTGCGTCTTACTGGGAGTTGGTGCGTGCCGAGTGGGCGCAACGGTTGCAGTTGGGCACCCAATTGAGCCTCGACACCGAGGTAGACGGTATGCCGATTATTGAGGCGACATTTGCTCAGGCGGAAGTGGTTAGCGAGACCTCGGCGCAGGACCAAAGGCATTCGATTGTCGCCCTGCTGAACAAATGGACCCAGGTGCAACCGGCGTTGTGATGCACGCTTTGCGCGTGCAGCACAGTTCGCCGGGCTTAACTATTTGGGTGCAAAGCGTTGGCCACCATCCACCCGCAGTGTTGAGCCATTCATCATGGGGCACTCGAAGATCGACAGGGCCATAGTGGCAAACTCGTCGGGTTCTCCCATACGCTGGGGAAACGCCGCGTCCTTGGTCATGTTGTGCGCGCCCTCTGCGGGCACCCCCGCAGTCAGGCCAGTGGCGAACAGGCTGGGGGCGATGGTCATGCAGCGAATGCCAAGGCTGCCCAGGTCTCGCGCCATGGTGAGTGTCATGGCGGCGATGCCCCCTTTGGCGGCGCTATAGGCAACCTGACCAATCTGTCCTTCAAACGCGGCGATTGAGGCGGTGTTGATCATGACGCCGCGTTCGCCTTTGTCATTGGGCTCGTTGCTGGACATGTGTTGGGCCGCTGCGGTGTTGATATTGAAGGAGGCCACCAGGTTCAGCGCGACTACCTTGGCAAAGGTATCGGTAGAGTGGCGGGAGCCGTCTTTTTTGACGGTGCGTTGTGGGGTGCCACCAACGGCTCGATTGCCGCCGCCCGCCGTGTTGAGGACAAAGTGCAGGCCGCCGAGCGCTGCCACAGCGTCGCCAACTGCCTGGTCGGTGGCGGCGTAATCCATTACGTCACAGGGGTGAAAGCTGCCGCCGAGTTTGCTAGCAATCGCCGCCCCCTCAGAGCCAGGCAGGTCGAGAATCGCGATTTGGCCACCTTTTTGTTGAAACTGTGTTGCCGTTGCCAGGCACATACCGGATGCGCCGCCGACAAAAATGCCTTTGCTGCCTGCTGTGTTCATTGCTGATCGTCCTCAATTATTGATCGCCTTACCTTACCCTCTCGGCTTTCATCTTGATAAGCTGCGGTTATCGATGGATTTCTGCGTGCCTGAGAGGGCAGTTCGAGGGATTCTTTTTACGGCGGGAGGAGAGGCGTAGGTGAGCAAGTACAAACTGATTGTTAACGAACAGGAGCACGAGGTCGATGTGGCGTCAGATATGCCTTTGCTGTGGGTGCTGCGCGACAAGCTGAAGCTGACAGGTACCAAGTTTGGTTGTGGCATTGCCCAGTGTGGCGCCTGTACGGTCCACGTCGACGGTGTGGCGGTGCGTTCCTGTGTGCTGCCGGTACAGTACGTGAAGGGCGCTGTGACGACCATTGAGGGTCTATCAGGTAACGGCGGATTGCATCCGCTGCAGGCCGCATGGATTGACCATGATGTGCCCCAGTGTGGTTACTGCCAGTCAGGTCAAATCATGAGTGCCGCGTCGTTGTTGGCCACTAACCCCAAACCGACGGATGACGATATTGATAGCGCAATGGCCGGTAACTACTGCCGCTGTGGCACCTACATCAGAATCCGCAAGGCTGTGCACTCAGCAGCGTCGTTTTACGACGCGACGGCAACCGCTAAGAAGGGGGGTGAATAATGACCGGTACAACACTAAGCAGACGTTCGTTACTTAAGGTTTCTGCCGCCGCGAGTGGTGGGTTGCTGCTTGAACTCAGCGTTCCTGTTGCGGCAAAAGAGGCCGGCACGCTCGTGGGGTCGAAAGAGCTCAACGCCTATGTGCAGATCGATAAAGACGGTCAGATCACGATCTACTCGGCAACGCCGGAGATGGGGCAAGGCATTAAAACGTCGCTGCCGATGATCATCGCGGAAGAAATGGGCGCGCGCTGGGAAGATGTGCGTGTGCTTGCCGCACCGCTGGACAGTAAATTTGGCCGGCAGGGGGCGGGTGGTTCTACCTCCGTTGCCAGAAATTTCGACGCCATGCGAGAGATGGGTGCGTCGGCTCGGGAAATGTTGATTGGCGCCGCCGCCTTAGCTATGGAAGTGGAGCGGGACGGGTTAAAAGCCGAAAACAGTCAGGTGGTGCACACATCCGGCGCACTTCGCAGCTTTGGTGAGCTGGCGCGGCTGGCGGCAGAGCAGCCCATACCTGATCCTGAATTGCTGTCGTACAAAGACCCACGGTCGTACACCATTATTGGTACCTCAGTGGGTGGCATAGACAATCTGGTGATTGCAACCGG